>SDZZ01000139.1 GCA_004173255.1 Chitinophagaceae bacterium
GTTAAAAGAATTTTGTTTCGGGAACATCATTGGCTACATTTGTTTGAACCCAACATCAATAAATATGAAATTACTTTTTGCTTCGGTTGCCGCTTCCCTCTTTGCCCTTTCCTTTGCATCCTGCAAGTCGGACGCTGTGGCAACCAAAGGCATCTGCGATACAGTTTGTGTAAAAGACAGCATGAAGTTTACCAATGAAAACCATAAACTGAAACCGTACGTGTATATCGCGGCCAGCAACTGTAATGCCGATACCATCAGCTGGAGTTATATTGATATGGGTACCGCCAGGCAGGCGAATATCAATGACCTCACGGGAAGGCCGGTTAAACTGAATCCTGCTGCGGTTGATTGTTTCATCAAGGACACCAGTTATGCCTGGCTTCAGTTTAACGATTGCGCAACCGGGCGCGGCTACCTGATCAAGATTCCATATAGCAGTTATGTAAAAGGCAATACCCTGAGCAGTGCCATGACGAAGTTTGATCCTAAATTCTCCATCGCTGATGGTCTTGCAGTCTATTCGGACCGTGGTAACCTGTTTGCAGAGGACATGGCCACCGGTAAAATAGCGCAGATGACTTTCAAACAACGTGTGGAAATTGATTATGATAACCTGCACGAGTATGTGGATTCGGTAAATGTGACGGCTTCAAAAATGTGGGCTAAGGTAAAAATCGGGCAGGACTGGAAAGTGTTTGAGAAAGAAATCAGCCTAAAATAGCCCGTCACGCGGTTCAGGTGCAACCAACCGACATCGTCGTGGCCGGAGGTAACAATCACTATGTGGGATTCAATAAAAAAAGGATTTAAAGCCTACCTCCAACTAGAAAAATCCCTGTCGGATAATTCGGTGGAAGCGTACCTGCGTGATATTGATAAACTGACCATTTTCCTGCAGGAAACGAAAGCCGGATTAAACCCGTCACAGGTGGACCTGCCCACTTTGCAGCGCTTTATTAAATGGCTGGGTGAGCTGGGTATGACACCTGCGTCACAGGCACGAATCATTTCAGGGATCAAGGGCTTTTACAAATACTGCCTGCTGGAGCAGGTAACGAATACGGATCCTACTGCCCTGCTGGAGAGCCCGAAGCTCACGAGGAAACTTCCTGATATACTCAGCTTCCCGGAGATCGAACTGATCATCGGTGCCATTGATCTCAGTAAGCCGGAGGGCGGGAGGAACAAAGCTATCCTGGAAGTGATGTACAGCTGCGGGTTAAGGGTCAGTGAACTGGTCAATCTTAAACTTTCGCAATTATACCTGGATGTTGGTTTTATCCGGGTGATTGGTAAAGGCGATAAGGAGCGGCTGGTGCCTATTGGCACTGCAGCGGTGAAGTACCTGCTGCTGTATAAAAATCACCAGCGGGTGCTGATCAGGGCAAAGGCCGGGAACGAGGACATTGTATTCCTCAACAGCCGCGGCACCCGTTTATCCAGGGTAATGATTTTCCTGATTATAAAGGACCTCGTCACAAAGGCAGGCATCCGCAAGCAGGTATCGCCGCATACGTTCCGGCATTCTTTTGCAACCCACCTGGTCGAGGGCGGGGCCGACCTGCGGGCCGTGCAGGAGATGATGGGACATGAGAGCATTACTACCACTGAAATCTACACCCACCTGGACCGCGAGTTTCTGCGCAAGACGCTTGAAGACTTCCATCCCGCTTTCCATAAATAGTACCAGGTACGATCAGTAAGGCGGTCGCAGGACACAAAATATCCCAACCCATCTATATTTTACCTGAGTAAACGCGGATCAATTCCCTGGTGCGTAATCTTCACCGGTTTGATGCGATCGTTCTCGTCGAATGACATGCGGTCGATGCAGGTGACGCGGTGGTGGCCATTTTTATCCCCAAGCGGCCTGCGGTGGTAAACGATGTACCAGTCATCGGTGCCCGGGATATTGATCACTGAGTGATGGCCTGCACCGGTTGCCACGGTGGAATCCTGTTGTAAAATTTTCCCGATCCTTTTAAATGGACCAAGCGGTGAATCGCCGATAGCGTATGCAACGGAATAGTCGGGTCCCGTCCATCCACCTTCTGACCACATCATGTAATATTTGTTTTTACGCACAAACATAAATGGCCCTTCCACATATTTGTCGGGGGTAATGGAATGAAACATCTCGCCGTCTTCGAAAGGCACAAACCCGGTGAAGTCATTGTTCAGTTTACCGATATTACAATGCTGCCATCCGCCATAGATCAGGTAGTACTGGCCATCTGTATCCTGGAACACCATCTGGTCAATGGGCTGGGCTCCATGGTAAAATTTATTGATCAGGGGTTTGCCCAGGTAATCCTTGAAGGGACCAGAAGGTTTGTCCGACACGGCAATGCCGATGCCTCCCTCCTGGTTATCATTCTGGATATCGTTTGCGCCGAAGAAGAGATAGTATTTGCCATCTTTTTTTGTAATGGATGGTGCCCAGATGGAATATGCTGCCCAGCTTACATCCCTGATGTCGAGCACATGCGGGTATTTTTTCCAATCGACGAGGTTGTCCGATGAAAACGCATCCAGCCATGTTTGCTTGAGGTACTGCTGGTTAATGGTATTTTTTTGCAGCTCGCGCTGGTGTGCGGAAATACTGGCCGATGAATCCGGCTGGCCTGAATGATCGGAAAAAGTGGGGTAAATCCAGTACGTATTATCAAAGATCCTCGCTTCGGGGTCGGCATAATATCCCGGGAATACCGGGTTGCGGGGTCGTTGCGGTTTTTCTTTACCAGGCTGGGCACTAAGCGAGCAGGCACTGACAATAGCGAGCGGCAATAAGAGGACTCTGATCATAGCTGTTCTTATTTGGAATTTTCCGCGGTGAATTTAACCATAAGATGGCAATGATGCCGAATTAGATCATGCCCGTTTATCGGGACCGTCCGGGTGACAAATGTCCGTTTCGGCAAGCTGCTGCAAAAAAACAAGGGGCCGGTAAAAACCAGCCCCGGATCATTAACCGGCTGTCAATGATTGTCCAGTATCTGACGCCCGGAGGCGCCGGTATGTTACATTGTAAAGTCTTTTTAACAGTCAGGGCCTTACCGACCATTCGTTCTCAGGGCTCGGTTTTTTTCCGGCTGAAAGCAGCGCGGCGTTTTCGACCATGCGGATAAATTCAGCCCGGTATCCTTCGGTGTCCGGCCCCTTGGCCTTTCGCGCAATTTCAAGCACGTTGGCAAAACTTGCAGCTGATTTGAACGAGGAGTTGCGCAACAGCATTCCGAATTCAGCCACTGAGGCAGCGAAGCGGAAGTTGTCGGATGTGCCGGACATGGATACCGCATCATCATTGAGGGGATGGGTGATCAGTTTACTCACATCACCTGCAGGATCTTTATACCGGAACTTGACGGTCATAATTTCCGTGCTGCTGCCTGGTTGCTGTTTTACATTTTCAGCATACTTCAGGTCATCGACCGATATGTTGTCCACGAATTCACTTTTCACACCGACCGGTATAATTTCATACAAGGCAGTAACGGTGTGTCCGCTACCCAGTTCACCTGCATCTTTTTTATCATCGTTAAAATCTTCTTTTGCCAGCATACGGTTTTCATAACCGATCAGGCGGTAAGCCTGCACCTTGGCGGGATTGAACTCGATCTGCAGTTTAACGTCTTTTGCGATGGTAAACAGTGTGCCACCGAATTCATTCACCAGTACCTTGCGCGCTTCTGAAAGTCCGTCGATGTAGGCATGATTGCCATTCCCCTTATCGGCCAGTTTCTGCATCTTGCTGTCCTGGTAATTTCCCATACCATAACCCAGCACGGTAAGGAACACACCGCTGCTCCGTTCCTTTTCAATCAGGCGTTCCATCGCATCATCACTGCTTTCGCCAACATTAAAATCACCATCGGTGCAAAGGATGACGCGGTTGTTCCCGCCTTTTACAAATTGCTCCCTGGCCGTTTTGTAAGCCAGCCGCAGCCCTTCGCCACCGGCTGTTGAGCCACCTGCATTCAGGTTTTCCAAAGCATCTTTTATTTTATTTTTATCCGCCCCCGATGTCGGTGTAAGGACCAGCCCCGCCGCACCTGCGTAAACCACCATGGACACTTTGTCCTGCGGACGCAGCTGGTCGGCCAGCATCTTCAGCGATGATTTAACCAATCCGAGTTTGTTCGGGTCTTCCATAGATCCGGATACATCCACCAGGAACACCAGGTTGGCAGCGGGCAGGTTTTCGGTCGGGATCTTCTTACCCTGCAGTCCGATCAGTACGAGTTTATGCTGCCTGTTCCATGGAGCTTGTGAAATTTCGGTATGTATGGCGAACGGATCATCATTGACCGGCTGGGCATAATCGTATTTAAAATAGTTCACCATTTCCTCAATGCGCACCGCACCAGCTGGCGGCAATTGCCCGTAATTCAGCATGCGGCGCACGTTGCTGTATGATGCAGCATCTACATCAATTGAAAAAGTGGAAAGCGGGTTACCGGAAGCTTTCAGGAATTTATTTTCCGTGATGTGGTCATAGCCTTCTGTATTGAAGTCTGCTTCCGTTTCGCCTGCGATACCGATTCTTTCGTCTGCCAGTCCATCGTTACTGACACCCCCGCTCTTCACCGGGGCGCTCGCAATTCCCCTGATGCGTACATAGGAAGGAGAACCAGGCGAACCACCCGCTACAGTCAGGCCGGGTGCTTTTCCCTGCAACTGCGCAACAGGGGCACTACTGTTTGAGGCAATGTCCTTGCTCTCGACCCTCGTCGTTGATCCTGTTATTGATTTTTTTTGAACCCGCCCATACCCGACTACCACCACCTCATCCAGTGTATTCTCTGCTGCTTCCAACACTACGTTAATCTGCTTGCGCCCGAGCACCTTGATTTCCGCCGGTGCCATACCCGCATGCGTAAAAACCAGGGTTGAATTTTTATCCGGCACTGTCAGGGAGTAAGTTCCGTCGGATGCGGTCAGGGTTGAGGTCGATGTTCCTTTTACTTCGACAGTTACATCAGCAATGGCAGAGCCATTGACCCCTGTTACTTTCCCTTTTACTTCAATCGGCTGTGCGGGCCGGAACGCCAGTACAAATACGAGTACCGGTATTATCATAAAAAGCAGACGTTTCATATGTTTAGTTTTTTATAGGATGCCCGTTGGGCAGACATTGCATAAAGGGCGGATAAAATATTCTGGACCATATTCGTTATTTTTAACCCGTGTCCTTCCTTACAAATACAAACCGTTCGGGATCATCCGATAAGGAACTGGCTGACCTGTACCGGGATTCGGGCGATATGGCGGTGCTCGGCGAGCTGTACGGCCGGTACATGGACCTTGTATATGGCGTGTGCCTGAAATACTATAAGGAACCCGAGGCAGCGAAGGATGCGGTTATGCAGGTTTTTGAAGAACTGGTATCCAAATTGCGCAAACATACAGTCGAAAATTTCCGGGCATGGCTGCACCAGGTGGCAAAAAACCATTGCCTGATGCAGCTGAGAACGCCGAAAAACCTGAAGACAGTGGAATTCAACGGGGAGCTTATGCAAAACGAGGAAACCGTGCATCTGAATGCTGTATTCGAAAAGGAAGAAAGTTTTAAACGCATGGAGGGATGCCTGGAAACCCTGCAGGGTGACCAGCAGCGTGCCATCCGGCTTTTCTATCTCGACGGTAAATGTTATAACGAGATTGTGGAAGAAACGGGAATTGAATGGAACCAGGTCAGGAGTTTTATCCAGAATGGAAGAAGGAACCTGAAAAACTGCATGGAACGTGAGCAGGCAAAAGCAGAAACTAATTAATGTCAAACGGGAACCATATACCAGTCTACACGGCAGCCGATATTGAAAAATACCGGCAGGGCCAGCTTACGCCGGCGCAGATGCATGCCATGGAAAAAGCTGCGCTGGAGGATCCATTTTTGTCCGATGCCATGGAAGGCTATGAGGTCGCCGGCCCGTCCATGCAGGCAGACCTTGCCGACCTGCGTTTCCGGTTACAACAAAATGAACAGCAAGGCCGGCTGGTTCCACTCGCACCAGCTGCAAAAAGATCCTACACCTGGCTGAAAGTTGCCGCCATGGCCGTAATCGTATTTGGCGCCGCCTTCCTGGTGTACAGGATCGGATTTACCGATAGCGCATCAGGCATTGCGTTACAGGATGAACCAGCAACCAATGTACCGGTAAATACAGCCGATAACTCAGTTAAACTGGAGGATTCCATACAGGCATCCGCCAAACAAGGCACCTTAACCCTGACACCAGGAGCCGACCAGGCTACAACGGATCAGGGCTTCACCGCCGGTAAGGGTGCAGGCAAGGCCAGCCCGGCAAAGACCGCAGGGCAGGGTGAACAGGAAGACCGTTCTGAAGAATTCTTTGCAGCAAAAAGGCCTCCGGTCCTGACCGGGAAAACAGGTGGGATCGAAGTAACGCCGTCACAGTCGGAAACGCGCGCAGCAGCCCCGGTCACTTCGCGACCAACCAATGAAGAAATTGCCGCCCGTAAAGACCAATACAACTACGAGGAGAAAGAGAAAGCAAAACGGTTATTGACGAACGCCGGTGCCAGACCGGGCCGGAATGACACCATGAATGATGGGGTCATCGCATATGCGAGGGGTAATCGCGCACAATACAATGCCAATACATTCCGCGGGAAGGTGCTGGACGCATACAATAACGCACTGCCCTTTGTGAACATTACCAATTCGCAGGATAATATCGGCACCTATACAGATGCCCGTGGCAACTTTGTACTTACATCTCCCGACTCCACGCTCGATGTACGGGTGAAATCGCTCGGCTTTGAAAGCCAGGCGGTGGAACTGCGGCCCAATGCAGCTGTAGCCGAAAACAAGATTGTGTTATCGGAAGCCGACAATCTTTCTGCCGTGGTGATCAGCCGCCAGAAAGTAAACTCCGGTCGTGCCCGCTCCAGCACCACCATACTCGAAAGTGCCGAACCGGTTGACGGCTGGCGGAACTATGATACGTATCTGGCCAACAACCTCAACATACCCGAAGCAGACAAAGGCCGGCCAACACAGACCGGTGAAGTGGAACTGAGTTTTGAGGTGGATAAAAAAGGCGAGCCCGTAAACATTACGGTGGTCCGTTCGCTATGTGAAAGCTGCGACCGCGAAGCCATCCGACTGCTCAAAGAAGGCCCTAAATGGAAACGGAAAGCCCGCCAGGGACGCACTTCGGTAACTATCCCGTTTTAACTGACATTTCTTCTACCTTCGCGGTTCCAAAAACAAAACACAAATGAAAAAATTATTGTTAGCCGTGCTGGCAATGGCCTGCCTTATCAGTGCCGATGCCCAGTTGAAAACGCCCGCAGCAAGTACGGGACAAACTGTCAAACAGGAATTCGGTCTTGGCTCCATTGAACTCTCCTACTCCCGCCCCAACATCCGCAAAAGGAAAATCTTTGGCGATATTGTCCCTTTTGATTCGGTCTGGCGCACTGGTGCCAACACCGCGACAACCCTCACGTTCACCGATGACGTGATTATCGCAGGTATTACCGTACCGGCAGGTAAATACGGACTGCTTTCCATTCCGCATAAAAAAACATGGGATATCATTATTTCCAAGCAAACCAATGTAACGAGCCCGTCAGCCTATAAAAAAGAAATGGACGTGCTGCGTATTGCGGTAGATGTATCCAAAGTAAAAAAAGCTGTGGAAAGTTTCACCATCAGCTTTGCCAATGTGATGGCTTCATCGGTCGACCTGCAGATCTGCTGGGATAAAAGCATGGTTACACTGCCCATCCTCACCGATGTGGACAGCAAGGTAATGGCGGCTATCGAGCAAAACATGAAATCGGCCAAACCGGAATACTTTGCAGCAGCCACCTATTACATGCAGAATGGAAAAGACCTGAACCAGGCACTTACCTGGTTCAACAAAGCGGTGGAAGCACAGCCGGATGCATTCTGGATCCAGCACCAGTGGGCCAACTGCCTGGCTAAACTGGGAAAAACGCAGGAAGCAAAAGCAGCAGCTAACCGGTCAAAGGAACTTGCTGCAAAAGCAGGTAACAACGACTATGTAAAACTGAATGAAAAACTGCTCAAGCAACTGGATAAATAAGGCAGCTATCTTTTTAAGAAGGGAATACGGCAGGTTGAACAAACAAGCTGTGTTCCCTTTTTCTATGGCCTTTAACGAAAAGAATTACGCAGGCAGTGACCGGGCTGGTTGCTTGAAAAAGTTCTGCAGCAACACCGCGAGGAGAATTACCGTCAGGGATCCGATCGCATTCAGCCAAAGGAATCCCAGTCCGATGTAATCGTGCTCCGAAAGCCAGAACATAACAATCACGAGCAACTCGGCCAGCACTGCCGAGAGCAGCACTGCTTTTGCGCCCACTTTTTTGAAATAAAACGCCACCAGGAAAATACCCAGGATAGTTCCATAAAATAATGATCCGAGTATGTTGACTGCTTCGATCAGGCTGTTGCCAATATTATAAGCAAACATGGCGACCACCACACAGAACACGCCCCAGCCGAAGGTATACCAGCGCGAGATGCGGTAGTCGTCTTCGTGGCTGCAATCCTTGTTGATAAATCGTTTGTGGAAGTCCACCACACTGGAGGAAGCCAGTGAGTTGAGTGCCGCGGCCACACTGCTCCAGGAAGCAAGAAAAATTACTGCGATCAATAAACCCACTAGTCCCACCGGCAGGTAATCCATCACATACCGGAGGAAAATGTAATTGGTATCATTATCGTCGCCACCATTTTGCCTGATCAGGGATTTGACCCTTGTCCTGATTTTTTCTGTACCGGCCTGCAGGGGTTTTAGCTTATCCAGTTCGGCCAGGTCCTTGCTTTGAGCGTACCTGTTGAGGATCTGTTCCCGCTGCGACTGGATGTTTACAGATTGCTGACGATAATAGCTGAGTGAATCGCTGTAAGGCGACGATTCCAGTCTAACCAGTTCTTTTTCATTAAAAAAAACAGGAGCCTGGTTAAACTGGTAGAAGGTAAAAACAAGCACACCGATCAGCAGGATGAAAAACTGGACCGGAATTTTCACCAGCCCATTCATCAATAACCCGAGCCGGCTTTCCGTTGCATTTTTTGCGGTGAGATAACGGCCTACCTGCGACTGGTCCGTTCCGAAATAAGAAAGCGCCAGGAAAAACCCGCCAATAGTTCCGCTGATCAGGTTGTAACGGTCACTCCAGTCGAATGCGCCGTTTTTGATGCCGCTGGTAATTACGTTCATCTTGCCCATCCTGCCGCCCACATCCAGTGCATCGGCCAGACCCATTTGTTCCGGCAGGTTATGTACTACATAGTACCCTGCAAGGAACATACCTGCAAATATGACGATGAGCTGGATCTTCTGGGTATACGCAACAGCGCGTGCGCCGCCGGTTACTGTGTAGATGATCAGTATGCCACCCATTATGAGGTTGGTCAGGTAAATATTCCACCCCAGGATGGTCGATAAAATAATGGAAGGGGCAAAGATGCTGATGCCGGTCGATAAGCCCCTCTGTATTAAAAAGAGGAAGGCGGTAAAGACCCTTGTTTTTACATTGAAGCGGCTCTCGAGAAATTCATAGGCCGTATAAATTTTCAACCGGCTGAATACCGGGACAAATGTGATGCAGATGACCACGGCAGCAATGGGCAGTCCGAAATAATACTGGATAAAACGCATACCATCGGTGTATGCCTGGCCGGGCATAGCCAGGAAGGTAACCGCACTGGCCTGCGTACCCATGATGCTCAGCAGTATCAGCCACCAGGGCATACTGCGATTGGACAAAAAATATCCATCGAGGTTCCTCGAAGAACGGCTTTTGTATACCCCGTACAGCACAACCGTGGCAAGCGTTACAATAAGTATGATCCAGTCAGTTACATTCATGCGAAATATTGGGTAACCAGGTAAAACAGGAAAATCAGCAGCACGAGTACAGCAAGCACCAGTGCATACCAGCCTTTC
>SDZZ01000618.1 GCA_004173255.1 Chitinophagaceae bacterium
CAGCGATCCGTCACTTCCGCGATGAGTTTGAATGGCATGTGACTAATCCGCAGGAAGCAGTGATAAGGAACTACGGACTGGCCCATTATGCCGAGCCGCTGAGTGTGGTGGCGTAGGGGTTTGTCATTGCTAGGTCCCTCCTGGATGACGAGCGGGGTGACAATGGGGCTGGTGTTTTTGTCATCGCGAGTTCCCTCCGGGATGACGAGCGGAATGACAAGCGGGATGACAACCGGACGGCATTTGAAAACTATTTGAATTTAGTCTTGAACGAATAACATGAGCGAACAACAATTTTTTAAGGTCACGATTGACAACATCACGGTCGAAGTTCCAGCCGGCACCACGGTGCTGATGGCTGCACGGATGATCGGTGGTGATGTTACTCCGCCAGCCATGTGCTTTTACAGTAAACTCCAGGGCAGCGGTGGTAAATGCCGGACCTGCCTGGTAGAGGTAAGCAAGGGTTCCGAAAAGGATCCGCGCCCGATGCCAAAACTGGTTGCCAGCTGCCGTACCACCGTAATGGATGGCATGGAAGTAAAAAATATTACCAGCGAAAAAGTGGTGGATGCGCGTGCCGGTGTAACCGAGTTCCTGCTGCTGAACCACCCGCTCGATTGCCCGATCTGCGACCAGGCAGGCGAGTGCCACCTGCAGGACCTCGGCTATGAACATGGCAAGGCGGGTACCCGTTATGAATTTTCCCGCCGCACATTTGACAAGGAAGATATCGGACCATATATCCAGCTGCACATGACCCGTTGTATCCTTTGCTACCGCTGCACGTATGTGGCGTCACAGCTGACGGACAACCGTGTTCATGGTGTGCTTGACCGTGGTGATCACGCTGAAATCTCCACTTATATTTCCAAAGCGATCGACAACGACTTCAGCGGAAACATGATCGACGTGTGCCCGGTTGGCGCACTGACCGATAAAACCTTCCGTTTTAAAAACCGCGTATGGTTTACCAAACCGGTGGAAGCACACCGCGACTGCGACAAGTGCTGTGGTAAAGTGACATTGTGGAACCGCGGTGATGAGGTGCTTCGGGTAACCGCACGGAAAGATGAATGGGGCGAAGTGAAAAGTTATGATGGTAAAACCGGATGGATCTGTAATACCTGCCGTTTTGATAAAAAGGACCTGAAAGACTGGACTATTGAAGGCCCTTCAAGGATCGCAAGGCATTCAGTGATCTCGGCCAACCATTATCTCGATACGGTTAAACCAAAAGAAACCATCCAGGAAGTAATGGGCGGAAGACAACCCAAACTGCTGATGGATATCCATAAGGTGAGTGATGTGAACGATCCGTCGGTAGACCTGAGCAGGATCGCCGGCCCGGCAACTGGTGCAACATTTGAAAAAAAGAATTCTTAAAACATGAATATGTTTTTACTCGCGATCGATTGGTGGATGATCATCGAAAAACTGGTGCTGGTGGGTTTCATTGTAACCCTCTCCATGATCGTTGCGATGTACGCGACTTATGGCGAGCGTAAACTCGCCGGCTGGTTCCAGGACCGTCACGGACCCAACCGTGCAGGTCCCTTCGGATTACTGCAGCCCCTGGCCGATGGAGGTAAACTGTTTTTCAAGGAGGAAATCATCCCGATGGTTTCCAATAAATTCCTGTTCATCCTGGGGCCGATGCTGGCGATGATCACGGCCCTGCTGACCAGCGCGGTGATCCCCTGGGCGCCGAGCCTGACCATCGGTGACCGCGTGGTTCCGGTGCAGGTGGCCGATATCAATATCGGGATCCTGTACATTTTTGGGGTGGTGAGCCTGGGCGTTTACGGTATCATGATCGGTGGCTGGGCCTCCAACAACAAATTCTCCCTGCTGGCTGCCATTCGTGGCGCATCGCAGATGGTGTCTTATGAACTGCCGATGGGTCTTGCACTGATCGCGGTGCTGATGTTATCCGGTGACCTGCAGATGAGCAAGATCGTCAGCGGACAACTGGAGAACGGATGGAATATAACTTACCAGCCAATTGGTTTCCTTATATTTTTTGTTTGTGCCCTGGCGGAATGTAACCGTACCCCGTTTGACCTTGCTGAGGCGGAGAACGAACTGAACATGGGATACCACCAGGAATATTCATCGATGAAACTGGGCTTCTATCTGTTTGCTGAATACATCAATATGTTTATCAGCGG
>SDZZ01000619.1 GCA_004173255.1 Chitinophagaceae bacterium
TTTTCAAATTCTTCCAGTGTATCATACTTGCTGCTGAAGTGGCCAACCAGTAATTTTTTTGCTCCGGCCTTTTCCGCAATCATGGCTGCCTGCACGGTGGTGGAATGGAAACGTTCAAACGCACGGTCCCTCAGGCTGTCGAGGTAGGTGGTTTCATGGTAAATCATATCGGCACCTGCAATGAACGGGATCATCGATTCGTTGTAACGGGTATCGGCACAATAGGCATAACTCTTTCCCTTTGGTGCCGCCGTGGTCAGCCATTCGTTGCGGATCACTTCACCCGCACTGGTTACAAAATCCTGCCCCAGCTTCAGCTGTTCATAAAAATGAACAGGGATATTATTCTGCTTCACTGCATCAAGGATCAACCGCCTGGGCTTTTTCTTTTGTTTAAAGAGGAAACCATAACACTCGATGCGGTGCTGGGTGGGGAAACAACTGACCTGCACCTTGTCGTTATCGACCAGGATGGCTTCGCCGCTGATGGTATGGAAAAAAATGGGGTAACATAATTTCGTATCTGCCACACGCAGCTGGATCTCGATGATTTCCTGCAGCGGGGCCGGACCAAAAACATGCAGCTCCTGCAGGTGCCCCAGCAGGCCGAACGAATTGATGAGACCAATCAGTCCGAAATAGTGGTCACCATGCAGGTGTGATATAAAAATGTGTGAGATTTTGCCACGACGGATTTTGTAATTGATCATCTGGATCTGCGTGCCTTCGCCGCAGTCGACCAGGAACTGCATTCCATCCAGCGTTACAACCTGGCTGGTGGGGTGACGGTCAAATGCCGGTACGGCTGAATTATTTCCAAGGATGGTAACTGCGAGCATACGGGTAAAAATACTAAATATACCTTTTCAGAATTTCAACAATACGGGGAAGATACTGGATGCCGAAAAGGTTGAGATGGATGAGCAGGGGGTACAGGTTGGAAATTTCCCACTGTTCGGCATGATCGGGATGCAGTGGATAGACGGACGCATACGATTCGTAAAAGGCAGCGTCAAAACCGCCAAACAGCGTGGTCATGCCCAGGTCCATACTCCGGTGGCCATAGTAAACCGCAGGATCAATCAGCACCGGCTCCGATTTTTCGTTACACATCAGGTTGCCACTCCACAGGTCCCCATGCAACAGGGATGGTTTTTCGGTATCATATATAAATAGCAACCGGGGAAATAACCGCTCAAACTGGGCCATAATGGCCGGGGTAATCAGTTTTTTGGACAGGGCCATTTCGAGCTGCGGGTTGATTCGCTGGGAAATAAAAAAACTGATCCAGTCTGCATCAAAGGAATTCCACTGGCTCAGCGAACCAATATAGTTGTCTTCCGGCCAGCCATATTCATTATTGGTATTCTGGTGCAGCTGCGCCAGCTGTTCGCCCAGGCTGGTCCAGAAACTGCGGGTACGCGGACCGCTTTTGATCCATTTCAGCAGGAGGAACTGCTGTTCATGTTCCTCGCTGCAGGCGATGACCGAACTTACCCTGATCTGTTTTTTCCGGCGGATGGCCGCAAGACCCTTGACTTCCTGCTGCAGCAGTTCAGGGAAAAGTTCGCTGCTGTTCAATTTGAGGAACCAGCTGTTTTCCTGGTCCAGCACCACGCGGTAACAATGGTTAATCGATCCGCCGCGCACGGGCTGGAACTGCAGCAGCGAATTCGCCGCATCGAGTTCGTCCGGTAAAACCTGCTTGATGAGGTTGATGGTTTCGGAAGAAGGATGCATGGTGGTTATTTATTCTCCATCGAGTAATTCGCGTTCAATCTCTTCCATCTGGACAATATCCCATGCTTCACTTTCAGATGGCGTAACATTCATGAGCTCGAGAAGTTCGAGCTGGTCAAGGAATTCTTCCACGGGTGCCTGCAGTTCGCAGACCACGAAGCTGGCATTGTTCTCGTAGAATTTCTGTTGCAATGATACCAATGCTTCCGCCGCAGCGTTATCAATGATCCCGATGTCTTTCATCACAAGCACTACATTTTTCGGCAGTTCCGATGACCCTGCTGCGCCAATTTGGAGGTAAGGGGTGAGCAACCGCACCAGTTCGTCTGTCATATCAGCAGAAAGGGAGGGCCCGGTCAGCGTGATGGCATGAAATTTCTCTTTGGTATCTGTTTTGAACTGCATAACTGGAATTTTTAGGTTGGAGA
>SDZZ01000140.1 GCA_004173255.1 Chitinophagaceae bacterium
GGGTATTTTCAGGGGGTGGCGGGTAGAAGTCCGACCCCCGCAGCCGCGCAGACCGTATTTTCCGAAGCGCAGGACGGGTGCGGGTTACAGGGCAGGTCGATCAGACACGTCGAGGGACAGACTGCACACAAAAAAATCCGCGGCATGGCGGGTTCAATTCTGTGTAACATGGCCGGGTTATTATGGCAACCAGCAGTCTGGATCGGATTACCGTAAGCCGGTCAGTTCATTGCAATCAATCAATATTTTCGATGATCCCAGCAATGCCCTGTCCGCCCCCTACGCAGGCAGTCACCATGCCATAACGTTTGTTGAGCCTTTTCATATCGTTTACCAGCTGGATGGTCAGTTTGCAACCGGTACACCCGAGTGGATGGCCGAGGGCAATAGCGCCTCCGTTGATGTTCACTTTTGCGGGGTCAAGACCTGTTTCCCTGATTACGGCCAGTGCCTGGGAGGCAAAGGCTTCGTTCAGTTCCACAAGGTCAATGTCGGCCAGTGTCATGTTTACCTGTTTCAATGCACGCGGGATGGCTGCCACCGGACCAATGCCCATCAGCCTCGGTTCAACGCCCGCAGATGCGCAGGCCACCAGCCGTGCTATCGGCTTCAGGCCGAGTTCATTCACCATGTTCTCCCCCATCACAATCACAAAGGCTGCACCATCGGAGGTTTGTGAGGAGTTTCCGGCGGTCACCACACCACCTGCGGCAAATGCAGGTTTCAGTTTGGCCAGCACTTCCACCGATGTATCGGCACGCGGACCTTCATCCGTGTCAACTATATAATTTCGTTTTTGCTTTTTACCGTTTGCATCCACATACACTTCCTCCACGTTTATCGGCAGGATGCCCGATTTAAAATGCCCTTCGCCGATCGCCCTGATTGCTTTCTGGTGCGAATTGTAGGAAAATTCATCCTGGTCTTCCCGGCTCACCTTGTATTCTTTCGCAACGGCTTCGGCAGTCAGTCCCATGCTGAGGTAATAATCCGGGTCCTCGCTCGCAATCGAATAAGCGGGCACTGTCTTCCAGCCTGCAGTAGGAACCAGGCTCATGCTTTCGGTTCCGCCGGCAATAATACAATCTGCCTGGCCACTGCGGATCTTGGCGGTAGCCATGGCAATGGTTTCAAGACCCGATGCGCAATAGCGGTTGACCGTTACACCCGGCACTTCAAAACCCAGCGCACGCGCCGAGATGATGCGGCCAAACTGCAAGCCCTGCTCGGCCTCCGGTACAGCATTCCCGACCAGTACATCGTCTACCCGTTTAGCGTCGAGCTGTGGCACCGATGCCATCAGTCCGCGGATCACATCCACCGCAAGGTCATCCGGACGGTAAAAACGGAATCCGCCGCGTTTGGCTTTACCAACGGCCGACCTGAACCCTGCAACAATGTATGCTTCCTGCATAAAAAATGTTTTTGCTTATTGGAATAACAAGTATAACTGTAAAAGGTTGTTTATGCAACTTTCTACATCAAATTTAATGGTTATACATTTGCCGGAGAAATTTTTTGACCCAGGAAATCATTACAAAACCTGAACAATACCGATGTACGTTACACTCCGGAAATTCCTTTTTCGTTTCCCGCCGGAAGCGGTCCATTACTTTGCAATGAACTCGCTGCAACTCCTTTGCAGCCTCGGTTTGAAAGGCCTACTCCGCGGGGCTTTCAAGCCCTCCGCCCCCATGCCTGCCAGCCTCGGCCGGCTCGAATTCCAGAATCCCGTCGGACTGGGAGCCGGATTTGATAAAAATGCGCGATGGCTGCGCGAACTGGAAGCACTGGGGTTTGGATTTGTGGAGATCGGCACCGTAACACCCATCGCACAGGCGGGCAATGATAAACCGCGTCTGTTCCGCCTGCCGCAGGACGAAGCCCTGATCAACCGGATGGGATTTAACAATGACGGCGTGGAGGTAGTAACCAACCGGTTAAAAGCGTGGCGGGAAAAACACCCGGTACAGGTGAAAGGAAACAAACCCGGACTGGTAATCGGTGGTAACATTGGCAAAAACAAAGTGACCCCAAACGAAGATGCATGGAAAGATTATGAAATCTGTTTCAAGGAACTGCATCCATATGTCGACTACTTTGTGGTAAACGTGAGCAGCCCCAACACGCCCGGACTACGCGAACTGCAGGAAAAGGAATCCCTCCGGAAAATCCTGATGCACCTGCAGATGATCAACAATGGCAAGGCCCATTCAAAACCGATCCTGCTCAAGATTGCGCCGGACCTTACCACTGAACAGATCGATGATGTGATTGACCTGTCCATGGAAATACAGCTGGACGGGCTTGTCATCAGCAATACCACCATCAACCGCAGCGGCCTGGTGACACCGGGTGACCAGCTGGAAAAAATAGGCGCCGGCGGACTCAGCGGCAAACCCGTCCGCGGCCGCGCAACCGAAGTGCTGCGATACGTGATCGAAAAAACAAATGGCTCCGTGCCCGTTATTTCCTCAGGTGGCATTTTTACCGCAGCCGACGCGAAAGAGAAACTGGACGCGGGGGCCGCATTGGTCCAGGTATGGACGGGGTTTATCTACGAAGGCCCATCCATTGTGAAAAAAATCGTGAACGGCCTTCGGAAATAATGCTGGAATACATTTTGAAGGGTATTCACTTCCCGGGCCGCACCATTTCACAATGCGTTATTTTTGCAAATCAATTTTAATCCATGGAGCATCTGTTCACGAGTGAAAGTATTATCAGCTTTTTTGTATTGGTCATCCTGGAGGTGGTCCTCGGTATCGATAACGTGATTTTCGTGAGCATCATCATGAACCGGCTGAAGGAACAGAAGGACCAGAAAAAAGCGCGGATCACCTGGATGATTACAGGGATCATTTCAAGAAGCCTGCTGCTGCTGGGTCTCGGATGGCTGCTTTCGCAAAAAGGGATAGCTGTTTTCACGCTGTTCGGAAAAGGATTCGACCTGGCCAGCATCGTCATGATCATCGGGGGCCTGTTCCTCATTTACAAATCGGTAAAAGAAATCAACCAGAAACTGGAAGGCGAAGACGAAAACGCGCAGGTAATGGGGCAGAAAAAATTATCATTCGGACAGGCAATCGGACAGATCATCGTGATCGATGCCGTATTCTCGTTCGACAGCATTATCACCGCCGGTGGTACCGCCGAACATGTGGAGATTATGATCCTTGCGGTGGTGATCGCCATGATCATTATGTTTACTTTCAGTCCGGCCATCTCGGCCTATATCCATAAACACCCCACATTAAAAATGCTGGCGTTGTCTTTCCTGGTGATGATCGGTCTCAGCCTGATCATTGAAGGATGGGATTCAGAAGCAGCACACCAGTTGCATCTCAAGAACTATATCTACTTCGGGATGGCATTCTCCTTCATTGTGCAGATGCTGAACATGACGATGATGAAGAAGGCGAACAAACGGGTGGTGCAGTTAAATGAGCCAAGGCTGCGCGATCGCGACCAGAATCAAGGCGATACGGCGCATTAATTTTTATATCCACTGGCCCGTCAATCGGTTGTTGCACCGTGCTGATTGTTATCTCAGGATTACCGCAGCCACCATTCCAGCCGTTTCAGTCCGCAGCCGTGTGTCGCCAAGTGATACCGGTTTATAACCATTGGCAATAGCCAGTTCAATTTCATCCTGGGTGAAATCGCCCTCGGGCCCGATCAGGATAATTCGTTCATGGGCACCTGCAACGGCTACCAGCTCTTCCTTGTATTCATCGGTGCAGTGGGCGATATACCGCGACGGGATGGCGGCCATTTCCTCCTGGCGAAAAAGTAATTCGTATGCGATTGGTTCATGGAGCACTGGCAGCCAGGTCTGGCGGCTTTGTAACATAGCACTGACCAGGATCTGCTTCAGCCGGTCGGCCCGAAACTTTTCCTTCTCCGTGCGTTCGCACAGCAGGGGAACGATTGTTTTCACACCAATCTCCGTAGCTTTTTCAAGGAACCATTCAAAACGGCTGCTGTTCTTAACAAGGGAAATGGCAATCGTACTGCCGCCCTTTTTCGCTTCAGAAAATTCGTGCGAGTCCACCTTTACCCGTGCATGTTTGCGATGGTCATCAATGATGGAAACGGTAAGCAGGTTGCCCTGGCCGTCGGTAAGGTTCAGCTGGTCGTCTTTCTTCTTCCTCAGCACCTGGATAATATGTTTCGACGTGTCTTCATCCAGGTCAATCAACGCCGAACCCGTGGTGTAATCCGCTATATAAAAAAAGGGCAGCTGCATACCTGCAAAAAAAAGACATTTAACCCCAATAAAAAAACCCTGTTACCAGGGTTCAGTATTTTAGTTAAAGCAAGGCTATCACTGCCGACAAACCCGCAGCTCGCCGGCAACCGGAATTAAAACGGCGGATCATCATCCTCATCCTGGGGCAGGTCATTCATTTTACTTCCTGTCTGGATGTAAAGGCGCTCACCACCGCCGCCACCTTCATCGATCTGCTTCCAGCTGCTTCCCGGAGGCAGTCCGACCCCGCTGTACGGATCCTCATCCCAGTCGGTGAACTTCTGGATATGCAGCAACGCTTTCAGTTTGATTGTTTCAAGCGTACCATTCCGGTGTTTCGCAATCTTTACTTCCGTCAGGCCTTTGATATTTTCCCCATCCGCACTCTGGGTTACATCATAATATTCCGGGCGATAAAGAAACATAACCATATCGGCATCCTGCTCAATGGCTCCCGATTCACGAAGGTCACTCAGCTGCGGCACACGGCTTCCTTCTTTGGCGCCACGCTGTTCCACCGCACGGCTCAACTGGGACAAGGCGATGATCGGCACATTCAATTCCTTCGCCAGCCCTTTCAGGTTTCGCGAAATACTACTGATCTCCTGCTCACGGTTGGTCGACTTATTGTCGCTGCTTCCACTCATCAACTGCAGGTAGTCGATGATGATCATGCCGATATTATGCTTATTCTTCAACCGGCGGCACTGGGCACGCAGCTCAAAAATATTCAGCGAAGGGGTATCATTGATAAACAACGGTGCCTGGGCCAGGCGCTGGATCCCGCGGGCATACAGTTGTTTCATTTCATGTTCTTCCAGTTTACCACGGGCAATTTTTTCCAGCCAGATTTCACTCTCGGCTGCAAGGATCCGTTGTACCAGCTGGCCTGCGCTCATTTCAAGTGAGAACAGGGCAACCGGGGTTGGCTTTGTCGGGTGCATGGCCGCATTACGCGCAAGGTTCAGGGCAAATGCCGTTTTACCCACGGCAGGACGGGCAGCCAGGATAATAAGATCCGAATTCTGCCAGCCGTACGTGACTTTATCAAGATGACTGAACCCGCTCGGTACACCGGTTACATCTTCATTTTTATGCCGCATGTCCTCGATCCGCTGGATGGTCTGTACCAGGATGGAATCGATCGATTCAATATTCTTCCGTAAGTGCTGGTTGGTAATTTCAAACAGTTTGCTTTCCGCATCGTCGAGCAGGTCGAATACATCGGTAGAATCCTCATAGGCATCACCGATGATTTCGCCACTGATACGGATCAGTTCACGCTGGATAAATTTCTGGAGAATGATCCTCGCGTGGGCTTCAATATTGGCCGAAGACACCACCGCATTGGTCAGCTTTGTGACGTAGTAGGCACCTCCAACGAGGTCCAGCTCTTCCTTGAAACGCAACTCTTCCACCACCGTCAGGATATCGATCGGCTGGCTTTTGTTGGCAAGACTCTGCATCGCTTTATAAATGCGCTCGTGCGCCTCAATATAAAAACACTCAGGCTTCAGGATTTCGATCACCGCATCAAAGGCCTTTTTCTCAAGCATCACCGCACCAAGTACGGCTTCCTCCAGTTCCTTTGCCTGTGGTGGCACCTTTCCATAAACCATGTTGTTTACGTCAATGGCAGCTTTCTTTTTTTGTTTCCTGTCCCTGTTGAAATTTGTAACGTCCATGTTCTGATATAGCGATAAAAATGTGAATATCTCTTCCGCAGGCGGAAAGACCTTAAGCTCGAAATTCCTGTCTTGACGGGTGAAAAAAGGTTCTCTCGTTTGGAATGTTCCTGCAGTCGGACGGCGAATTTAGACCTCAGAAACGATTCGTCAGCCCTTTTAAAAAAGTTTTTCTTTCTGCACCCTTTTTCACCAGCCCGCCGGCAGGTTATCCACAATCCGTGTCTTTTTTATGCCGTTTTCCCTTCTTTCAAATTAACCAAATTTTACCGCCGGTGGTAAAGAAAATAAGCAGTGTGGTTAAATCTTTTTCCTGATTATTTAATGATCACCAAACCACTGTTTTACCGTGATTTCCACAGGGCTTGCCGTTTTCTTATCTTCGCGCCCAATCAACAGAAGTTTAAAATGACGATCTCTTATAAATGGCTGAGCGAGTATTTACCGGTAACCCTTGAACCGGAACGGCTGAGCCGGATCCTGACTTCCATTGGGCTGGAGGTGGAAAGCCTGGTAAAATATGAAGAGGCAAAAGGTGGATTGAAAGGCCTGGTGATTGGTGAAGTACTGACTACTGAAAAACATCCGAACGCAGACAAGCTCACGCTCACTACAGTGAACGTGGGAACGGATACACCACTGCAGATTGTATGTGGTGCACCCAATGTTGCTGCAGGCCAGAAGGTAGTGGTGGCACCGGTTGGCGCTACCATTTATCCAACAACAGGTGAGCCCCTGACCATGCGCGTGGCAAAGATCCGGAGTATTGAAAGCCATGGTATGATCTGTGCCGAAGATGAGATCGGGTTGGGTGATTCACATGCGGGCATCATGGTATTGCCTGGTGATGCGCGTGTGGGGCAGACTGCATCCGATTATTTCCACCCGTACGAAGATTACATTTATGAAATCGGCCTTACCCCCAACCGCATGGATGCCATGAGCCACTGGGGTGTTGCGCGTGATGTATGCGCTTATCTTTCACACCACGATAAAAAAGATACCAGGGCAAAAATCCCCAACAGCAATAGCTTCCGGGCCGATAATCACGAGCTTCCGGTTGAGGTGAAAGTGGAAAATGAAAAAGCCTGCCCACGGTATTCGGGGCTGAGTATCTCCAACATCACGGTCGGCGATTCACCCAAATGGTTGCAGCAGCGGTTGAAGTCCATCGGTCTTCGCCCGATCAATAACATTGTCGACATCACTAATTATATACAGCACGAAACCGGCCAGCCCCTGCACGCATTCGATGCGGACCGCATTGCCGGGAAAAAAGTGATCGTGAAAAACCTCCCGGAAGGAACGGTCTTCACCACGCTGGATGATAAACAACGAAAACTTTCGGCCGATGACCTCATGATCTGCGATGAGAACGAAGGCATGTGTATCGCGGGAGTGTTTGGAGGCATTAAAAGCGGCGTAACCGATGCCACTAAAAATATCTTCCTTGAAAGTGCCTGCTTCGATGGAATCACCATCCGTAAAACGTCTTTCCGTCACGGACTGCGGACGGATGCGGCCACCCGTTTTGAAAAAGGTACCGACATCTCGGCCACGGTAAACGTGTTGAAACGCGCGGCACTCCTCATCAGGGAAATCTGTGGTGGTGAAATTTCTTCCGATGTTATTGATATTTATCCGGATAAACGCGATAAGGAAGAAGTGGCGATCAAATACCATTACCTCAAGAAACTAAGCGGCAAGAACTACCATCCGGATGCAGTAAAAAACATTCTCACCAGCCTCGGGTTTGAGGTATTGAAAGAAGGTATCGATGAACTACGCGTGGCAGTGCCCTACCATAAAACAGATATCAGCCTGCCGGCTGACCTGGTGGAAGAAGTGCTGCGCATTGACGGGCTCGATAATGTGGCTATCCCCGATTCGATCACGATCACTCCTTCGGTGGAGGATAATTATGTGACGGACAGTTTCCGCGAAAAAGCAGCGAACTACCTGGTAGGCCTTGGCTTCTATGAGATCATGACCAACTCAATTACCAACTCTGCGTTTTTCAGTGAAACGGAACTTGCGAACAGCGTGAAGATGCTGAACAGTCTCAGTGCGGAACTGGACCTGATGCGGCCATCCATGCTGGAAACCGGACTGGTGTCGATCGCCCATAACCTCAACCGGCGCAACAATGACCTCCGGTTTTTTGAATATGGAAAAACGTACAGCACCGACGCACCCGGCAGTTACCAGGAGAAAGAACATCTTTGCCTGTATGTGACCGGCCGTACCGGTGAAGAGGGATGGCGGGATAAACCTGCTGTATCCGATTTTTATGTACTGAAAGGAATCATCGGCAGAATATTTGAATTACTCGGCGTGCGCCCCGGAAGTTTCGAAACACTGGAGCATCCAAAGATGGAAAGCGGATTGCAGGGTGTTGCCGGTGGCGAGATTTTATTCCAGGCCGGACTGGTGCACAAAAAAACACTGTCGCGCTTTGATATCAAACAACCGGTCTGGTTTGCCGATTTCAACTGGACGGCCATTGCCGCACTGGCAGCTGCAAAGAAACCTGGTGTAACAGAAATACCAAAGTATCCGGCGGTGCAGCGTGACCTGGCCCTGGTGGTATCAAGCGAAGTGCTGTATGCCCAACTGGAAACAGCGGTAAAAAAAATAAAACCCGTGCAACTGACGCAGGTGCGTTTGTTCGATGTATTCGAAAGTGAAAAACTGGGGACCGATAAAAAGTCACTCGCCGTTAGTTTCACCTTCCAGGATGTAGAAAAAACACTGACCGATAAAGAAATTGATGGCTGGATGACGAAGATCATGAACACACTGGAAAAAGAACTTTCCGCGGAGATCAGGAAATAACCGGTCCATTAAAATATACAGCATTGAGTACTACTGATGAACATCTGGCCCGGATCAGGAGCAAGCTCCAGCAGGTGCTGAAGCAGCAGGCGCTGCTGCAGAAAGAAAACCAGCAGTTGAAGGAAGAGGTTGACCGGTTGACACAGGAGCGCACGGATATTGACCAGCAGTTGGAAGAGTTGCAGCAAAAAGCCGAGATCCTGAAATACAGTCACGGTGAGATGAACGAAGCAGAGAAAAAGCAGATGGAGAAAAGACTCGCAGGCTACTTAAAAGAAATTGACAAATGCATCGCCCTGCTTGGACAGTGATGACACGTGTGTTCTTTCTGCTTTTTCAGCCGAACATTATTGATACGTTCTCCAGGCATTAAATGAGCTCAGCGTGGGTGCCTGTTGACCAGGTTCTTTTTTAACCCGGATTGCATGACTGTTTACAAATGTCTTTTAAGCGCCGGATTGGATGCCTGTTTTGGTTAAACCCTTTTAACCAGGCTCAGGTTCAGTTCTTCACTTCCCTGGAAAAGCGTAAGGGTGTAACGGCCGTAAGGCAGGTCATTCAGCCCTTCCCAGGTAAACTGCTCTTTCTCGCGGATCTGGGTGTTTTCCATCTGGCTGCAGACATGGCCCGAATCATCGCGGATGATGGCACGAAGTAAATTACCGTTGAGTTCAGAAAATTCGAATTGGAGGGCGTCAATAAAGTTTGACGATCTGATTTTGGCGAACATGGTTTTTCGTTTTAATAAAAAACGTCTTCGGGGTACAGGGGATGAAGGCGATTTTCATGAAGGGAATTGTTTGGATTATTGGACTTCCAAATTATAATCATTTTTTCAAACCTGCAAGTGTATGGCTGATTTAATTGCCGCTACGGTTGTCATTGCCGACCGCTCGTACCGGATCAAACTCGATCCGAAAGACGAGGAAACCGTCCGCCGGACCGTAAAAACGATCAACGACAAGGTGATCGAATACAAGACCGCCTTTGCGGGCAAAGACATGCAGGACTATATCGCCATGGTGCTGATCTGGCTGGCTACAGAACAGCAGAAACAGGTCAATTCGCTTGACCAGGAGCTGCTGCTGGGCAAACTGGAGGACCTGGAACGCTTGCTGGACTTGCAATCGGGGGCATAAA
>SDZZ01000620.1 GCA_004173255.1 Chitinophagaceae bacterium
TATGAGGATGTGGACGCGCAGTGGATCGATGTAAATAACGACGGCTTCCGCGACCTGGTAATAGCGAGCGGGGGTAATGAATTTTATGGAAATGATGCGCACAACCTGCCAAGGCTGTACCTGAACGACGGGAAGATGCACCTGGAAAAATCGCAGGGGGCCTTTCCCCCGATTTATACAACAGCCTCCTGCATTGTTGCGCAGGACATCAACAGCGATGGATTTACTGACCTTTTTATCGGATCAAGGACTACGCCGTTTGAATATGGGCAGATTCCTTCGTCGTGGTTGCTGCTTAACGACGGCAAGGGAAAGTTCACGGACGTAACGGATCGTTATGCCCCTGATCTGAAAAAAGCGGGTATGGTAACGTCGGCCGTTTGGTGTGATATAAATAAGGACGGGGTCAACGACCTGTTATTGTCTACCGAATGGGGTGGCATAACCGCCTATGTCCGGGAAAAAGAAAAGTACCTACCGCGTTTGCTGACCGATAAAAAAGGATGGTGGAATTTTGTGCAGCCGTTTGATCTTGATAATGATGGGGACCTTGACCTGGTAGCGGGTAACCTTGGGCTGAACAGCAGGCTGACAGCGACTCCTGACCGGCCGGTCAGGATGTATTACGATGACTTCGACCAGAACGGCCGCAAGGAACAGATCATCACCTATTATATTGGAGACCGTGAACTTCCGTTTGCCAACAAGGCAGAACTGGAAAAACAACTTCCGGGTATCAAGAAAAAATTCCTTTATGCGGAAGATTTTGCCAAAGCTTCGTTGAAAGAACTGATCGGGGCCGACCAATTGAAAGCCGCCACGCTATTTGAGGCAGATTATTTTGCCAATACAATTTTTATCAACGATGGCAAGGGCAATTTCACCTCCAGCCCGATGCCTGCTGCGGCACAGTTCAGTCCCTACCGCGATGCGGCAATGGTGCAGGCAAACGATGACAACCTGCCCGACATACTGCTGGTCGGCAATTATTATGGAAGTAATATCCAGATGGGAAGATATGATGCCGACGGCGGGACGATCCTTATAAACAAGGGGCAGGGCAAATTTGAGGCCCACCAGCTCAATGGCCTGGATGTGGACGGGGAGGTACGGCACATCAGGAAGGTGCAGACCGCAAAACGCACGGTGTGGTTACTGGTTCGCAATGATGGTCCGGCTATGATGATCGGGTTTAAACAGCAATAATTTTTACAGCATGATCGGGTAGAAGATCTTGGTCAACCATTTAGTGGTATCCGGTTCAGTGCTGCGATCTGTTACCAGGCTGAAGAATGGGATAGCCGGAAGTTTATAGTTGCGGTCCGTTGCATAAAAACCAACCGTCTCCAATGCCTTGTCGGCAGTATGTTGTCCGCCCTTTACCGATGCCGTCATCATCTGTACCGCAGGCGGCATCAATTTGTATACAATATCACCGCTTACAGGTATCCGTTTTGCCACCGGCAGCCCAACCCGGATCAGCCACCGGTCGCGGTTGGCCGATGAAGTGAGGTTCAGCATTGGTTTGCCCGTTTCCTTCACCCCATACTGATCGATATGGTTGCGCAGTTTCGCGATGAGCCGGTTAATCTGCTCGTCGGTCGGGTAAGCGGCCGAAGTATCGGCCGTAGATACCAGCAACGTATCGGCCAGGTGTTCGATCTGAACCTCCATTCCGTAAATATTGAGCGGCTCAAGGTAAAAGGTTTTTAATTTTTCCAACAACTCGCCGGTATTTTCTTTGAGTTTACCCGATTTGAGCCAGATACTGAAACGTGTGATGGGATTGGCGGACGTGGCCACTTCGGAGGTCCAGACGATATCGGTTTGTGTCAGGCTTTGCGGCACATAGTTAACCGTGCTGACAGCGTCCATTCCGTCGAAGGTTACCGCCAGGTTGATCGCACTGGTTTTTTTATCGGACAAAGTGTAACTGCCTTCTTTGTAGTTATAGCTGGTCATCAGCCCACCCGCTTTGCCCGGGCCGGATACCGTTCCCGGCCACCATTTTTTCCATTCTGCATTTTCATATTCGTTGCGCAGCACCGCCCTTGACGGGGCATTCACCGACACTGAACTGCTGAGAGCATATGAGCAGACGACCGGCCGGGCCAACGACATGATCGCCAACGCACTGCTTGCTGAGAT
>SDZZ01000141.1 GCA_004173255.1 Chitinophagaceae bacterium
CAATATGTCTGGTTCGTCGTCCGCGATCAGCACTTTCCGGGTAATATTCTCCATTCAGCAGAAACTTTCCGCAAACCTACCGGGATTTTTCGGGGCATGGAAATTGGCGGTGTTTGTTCATGCAGAGTTAATGATAACTTAATATCCCGTTTAAAGTGATAAATTAAACTGTTAGCCAACTTTTAACCCCGTTCTGCGTCTTATTCCCAGTGGATTTGCCGCTGGTACTACGGGCATTGCATTTGTCGTTAATGTGCCGGCAGGGTATTAAATTTGTGATTCGAACCTTATGACATCATTTTTACGTTATATAGCCTTAATCGTTCTGGTGCAAGTGTTTAGCCTTGGGTCCCAGGCCCAGGGTGATAGTGCCGGTCCCAACGCCATCCGGATTCCGAAGAACCGGGAGCTTTTTCATGACCAGGTGGACAAGGAACAGCTGGCAATTTTTGCCTCCGATGGCAAGTCGGACCGCGAACTGGTTGCAGGCACAAACCCTGAAATAAACCTGCTGCTGACCAACGCGGTTTCGACCAGGGTGGATGCACTGCAGATCGAGATAGAATCGGACACACTGACCGATCACCGGTTGAAAGTCGGATACCTGACCGGTCTTACCGGTGTGTTGAAATATGTACGGCAGAATTACCGGACCAAGAAGGTGAACCTGCTGCATTTCCCCGAAATCATTGATGCATACCGTGCAGCTGTTGAAGCCGACCGCAGCGGATCCAGTATTGCGCCGGTTCTCCAGCCGCATCCCTACGATGTAGGAATGGCGGTACTTGCGGCGGGTGTATTTACCCGTAACCCCGGGTATACCCGAGCAAGTGAGCAACTGGTGCTGAAGTATTGTACCCTGTATCCTTCTCGCACCTTCACCACACTTAATACCAACCCGCAGGTATCGTTTGCCGACAGCCTGATCAAGGCAGTTGCCAAAGCTTATCCGGGCCAGCTTTATACTTATGCGCAGGCATACAACGCACTGGGCAACCGCATCCGGGCCATCAACGATGATGAGTTTGTGAAGACCGTGGTGCGTATGTCGAAAAGCAAAAGCGGACAACAGTACTTCCCGTTCCTCGATAATATCGGGCGGGGTAAAATAACCTTCGAGGAGATTGATGCCGCTGAAAAAGACTCGGTACAGTATTACCGGCTGCTGGTGAAAACGCAGATGGACTATAAGCAGCGGGCCATGAACCGCGATACGGCCCTTGCGTTCCGCGAGCTGACCGCCAAATTGGAAAAGAAAGCAAAGGATGTGTTTGTAACCACCATCAATGGACTTCACAATGAACGGGATGAGGTGCGGTTCCGTTGCATCCAGCCTTTGAACGCGGCCGAACTGTATTACCTCGCGGTGTTGACGGATGGATTGATTTACACGTCCAGTTACACCAACGGCGTGTATCCGCTGATGATGAAAAAAGCGGGCAACCGCGGCGACTCGCTGCTGATGAGTTTATCATTTGACCATTACCGCAAATTCATCAGCCAGGCAGCGGCATATAACAAGCTCGGAAATTTCCTGTCTACCTTCCCCAGTCACGACGAAGCAACCGACCTGATGAAGGCGTTTGTGGGCGGACTGGAAAAATCGGACGGACTGGAAGACGGGGTGGATGTAGCCGACTCCTACGCCAGCATTATTGAAACGAATAAAACACTGGCGGCTGAAGTACTGGCCCTGGTGCAGGATAATTACCAGCGCAATGCAGATATGAACAACGGGAAGGGCATGGCGATCTACAATATCCTGAACAAACTTTTCCTGTCGGCCGACTCTACCAAAAATATTGACCTCACCAAAGAGCTGGGTATACCACCGGTTTATAATGTGCCGTATTCTTCGCTGATCAATGAAAAAGGCGAAGTGATCACCCAGGTTTTCTTTTATGGTGATACGGATGGTAAAGGGATCTTCAATGGCTTCCAGAATATGTTCCCCGCACCTAACTGGGCCATCGACCGGTCCAACCCGCAATGGATTACCATCCGCTCGGTAAAAGGCAAACCGGTGGTGATCTATGCCAACCGGCCACTGCCCGAAGAAACAGGGGAGGATGATAAGGCCCAGCAGGCACTTGGTGCTTACCTGGAAGAAAATAATATCCATCCGACAGTAACGATCCATCGTGGTCACAGTTATTTCGCCAACTCCACCATTGCCTATATGGCACCCACATCAAAAGTGGTGTTTATGGGCTCCTGTGGCGGGTTTCACCTGATCGATTCTATCCTCCATAAATCGGAGGACGCACATATCATTGCATCAAAACAGATTGGTAAAACTGCCATCAACAAACCATTCTTCCAATTGCTCACTGAAAAGCTGCGCAATGGCAGCGGCATTGACTGGATCCCTTTCTGGAAAGAATTTAAGGGCAAGGCAACCGTGGAAGGGTTTGAAGACTACATACCTCCCTATAAAAACCTGGGAGCCATTTTTATCAAGGCATATAAAAAAGCGATTGGTCCGGAAGATGACGATGGTCAGGTTTCCCGATTGTAGCCGTTTCCTCTTAGCTTTGCACCTAATTTTAAATTTTGGCTGAAGCTCCCCGTAAAAAGTTTGATGTCGCCGTGTTAAGGCGTGTATTTGGTTACGCCGCCCCGTATCGCAAGAAGTTTATCCTTTCAGTGGTGCTGGCGATCGTGCTGGCCGTGGTTACACCGATACGCCCATACCTGATCCAGAAAACGGTCGACGTTTATATCACCCAGTCCATTGCCCGCATGGTGGTTACTATCACCATCATCCAGATCGTGCTGCTCTTTGTTGAAACGGCCATGCGGTTCTGGTTCTCCTTTACCACGGCATGGCTTGGGCAATCCGTTGTGAAAGACATGCGCGTGGCGGTTTACAAAAAAGTGCTGGGGCTTAATCTTTCCCAATTTGATAAAACCCCGATTGGTACTCTGACTACACGAACCATTAATGATATTGAGTCCATCAACGATATCTTTTCAGAAGGACTGGTGCCCATTATTGCCGACCTGTTGTCGATTGTTTGCGTGCTTGGTGTAATGTTTTATATGGATCCGGTGCTCACCCTGATTGCACTGGTCCCTTTTCCCATCATCATCATTGCCACCTGGTACTTCAAGGAAAGCATCAACAAATCCTTTTTCAAAGTGCGGAATGCGGTGAGTGCGCTAAATGCATTTGTGCAGGAACACCTGACAGGTATGCAGGTGGTGCAGGCGTTTGCGGCCGAAGACCGGGAAATGAAAAAGTTCAAAAAGATCAACACCGAACACCGCAATGCCAATATCAGCGCCATTTTCGCCTACTCGGTATTTTTCCCGGTGGTGGAAATTGTGCTTGCACTGTCGGTGGGACTGGTGGTATGGTGGACGGCCAAGGAAGCACTCCACCTGCAGCAGAGCCAGTATGGTACAGTGACTGCCTTTATCCTTTTCCTTAACCTGCTGTTCCGCCCCCTTCGGGTACTGGCCGATAAGTTTAACGTGTTGCAGATGGGTGTGGTGGCAAGTGAGCGGGTGTTCAAGGTGCTGGACAATGACGATTTTATACCTGAGTCGCACCCCGATGCATTCAAATCAGCCGGCCCGCTTGAAGGGAAGGTGGAGTTTGATCACGTGCGATTTGCCTATGTAAAAGATAAATACGTACTGAAGGATATCAGTTTTACCATCAACCCGGGTGAAACGGTGGCCATTGTGGGTCATACCGGTAGCGGAAAGACCACCATTATCAGCCTGCTTAACCGGTTGTATCATATCCAGGGTGGCGAAATCCGGATCGATAACCGGAATATCAACGACTTTGACCTGGATTATCTCCGGAAAAATATTGGCGTGGTGCTGCAGGATGTGTTCCTGTTTTCCGGATCGGTACTGGAAAATATCACCCTGCGCAATGACGCGATCCCAAGGGAAAAGGTAATTGAGGCGGCCAGGCTGATCGATATGCATGACTTTATCATGCGCCTGCCCGGGGGCTACGATTATAACGTGATGGAACGCGGGGCTACGCTTTCGCTCGGACAGCGCCAGCTGCTGTCGTTTATCCGCGCCCTGCTGTACAACCCCTCGATCCTGATCCTGGACGAGGCCACCTCCTCGGTGGACACGGAGAGCGAATCGCTGATCCAGCATGCCATCGATACGCTGATCAGTGGCCGCACGGCCATTGTGATTGCCCACCGGTTGTCGACCATCCGCAAGGCCGACAAGATCATTGTGCTCGACAAGGGCGAGCTGAAGGAAGCCGGTACCCATGAGGAGCTCATGAAACTGAACGGTTTTTATGCGCAACTCCATGATATGCAGTTCGAAAAGACCGCGAAGGACGCGGGATAACCGATCCGTTTTGCACAGGGTTTCCGTGCATTGTGGCCGGGTAACTGCGGCTATTGCCGGACGGCGCCCGGCGATCCCCTGAAAAGACAAAAAAATGACCCCCTTTTCATCATTTTCCATCAATCCGGGATCGAATTGACAGGGTTGACCCTTATCTTTGCGGCAAATTTCAGGACTGTATGAGTTTAGGACGTCTCAAATGCTTGTCAGTGGCGGTTTTCAGCCTTGTTTCCCTGCTTATTTCCGGTGTTGCCAACGCGCAGCATGAGGTTGAGCAAAAGGGTGACCATACCGTCAATACCCAGACCCCGGAACACCAGGAAGCCAAATTTGACCCGGGTAAAGAAATGCTGGACCACATTGCAGACGCACATGAGTTCCATTTTTTCACCGTAGAGGGCAAGGACGGGCACGATTTCCACGCCACCCTGCCGCTTCCCGTACTTCTGTATTCGCCTGAGCGCGGTGTTTCTTTTTTCATGTCCTCGAAATTTGAACATGGCCATGCAATCCATGACGGATACAAAATGGTGGAGCATGACATCGTTCCTGTGAAAGCTGACGGTACCGTGGATGAATCAGTAAAAGTGTACGATTTCTCGCTCACCAAGAATGTGGTGCAGATGTTACTCGCCCTGCTGGTGCTGGTGATCATCATGATCAATATTGCGAAAAAATACCAATCGGGCGTGGGTGTCACTTCGGCCCCGAAAGGTTTGCAGAATGCGATTGAGCCGGTCATCATGTTTGTGCGGGATGATATTGCCAAACCAAACCTGAGCCACAAGTACAGCAAGTTCCTTCCTTACCTGCTGACGGTTTTCTTTTTTATCCTCATTAATAACCTTTTTGGCCTGATCCCCGGATCGGCCAACGTTACCGGTAATATTGCGTTCACTGCCGTGCTTGGCCTGATTTCACTGGTAGTGATCCTGCTTAGCACCAACAGCCATTTCTGGGGTCATATATTCTGGTTCCCCGGTGTACCGGTGCCGGTGAAGATCATGATGCTGCCAGTGGAATTGCTCGGTGTATTCACCAAGCCTTTTGCCCTCATCATCCGTCTTTTTGCAAACATGACTGCCGGTCACATTATCATCCTGAGTTTTGTGAGCCTGATCTTCATTTTTGCCGAAATGACCAAGGTGGCGGGTGTGGCATTTGCACCGGTATCGATCGTGTTTGCGGTGTTTATTTATGTAATTGAAATCCTGGTGGCATTTATCCAGGCCTACATATTTACCAACCTGACCGCAGTGTTCATCGGCCAGGCAATCGGCGACCACCACCTGGAGGAAGCCAACCATTAATAGCGTTTTCGTTTTCTTAATTATAAAAACACAGTCATGGATTTAATGAATGTTTTGTTAGAAGTTTCTGGTAGCTGGTCACACTTTGGTGGTGCTATCGGTGCAGGTTTAGCTGCAATCGGTGCTGGTATCGGTATTGGCCAGATCGGTAAAGGTGCAACTGAATCTATCGCCCGCCAGCCGGAAGCTGCAAATGACATCCGTGGTGCTATGATCCTGACAGCTGCCTTCGTTGAGGGTGTTGCGCTGTTCGCAGTTATCGCAGGTCTCCTGGCGGTTCTGAAGTAATCATTCACTGCAAACTTAGTACTGTACCTGATGCACAGGGCGGAGGGTACAGTTACTTCTTAAAAAATTGATTAAGCTTTTAATAAAGTAGTATGAGTTTATTAACTCCACATTTAGGGTTTTTCATCTGGACACTGGTTGCGTTTATCGTGGTCCTTTTGCTGCTGAAGAAATTTGCCTGGAAGCCGATTATGAAGTCCCTGAACGACCGGGAATCAAACATCGCAGGTTCCATTGCAACAGCGGAAAGGGTAAAGACAGAAATGGCCCAGCTGCAGAACGAAAATGAAGCATTGCTTGCAAAAGCGCGTGAAGAGCGTGGCCAGTTGCTGAAGGAAGCCCGCGAAACCAAGGACAAGATCATCAACGAAGCCAAGGAGCAGGCCAAGGTGGAAGCGAACAAAATCATCATGGAAGCACAGGCTGCTATCAGCGCGCAGAAAATGGCTGCCATTACCGAGGTGAAGAACCAGGTTGGTAAGCTGGTGATCGAGATCAGCGAGAAAGTGCTTCGCAGGGAACTGGAAGGAAAGGAAGCGCAGGAAGCCCATATCAAGGGTCTCGTGGATAGTGTTAAATTAAATTAATTGATCGCCGCACCTGGTGCGGCTTCAAAATCGAATATGTTCAATCCAAGACTTGCAACACGGTATGCCAAATCGCTGATCGGTCTCGCTATCGAGCGGAACGAGGTGGAAACAGTGTACGCAGACATTAACTGGTTACGATCTGTTACGAAGAGCAACCGCGATTTCGTCAACGTGCTGCGCAGCCCGGTTATTCCGGCTACCATGAAGAAGAAGATCATTGAAGCGGTTACCGGTGGTAATATCAGCGCAATGACGTCTGCTTTCATGACCATCCTGATCACCAAGGGTCGCGAGATCAACCTTCCGGAAATCCTGGATGCGTTCATTACCCAATACAAGGAATACAAAAATATCCATACGGTGCAGCTGACCACGGCTACCCCGATTGATGACCAGACCAAACAGGAGATCATTGAGCAGGTAAAAAAATCGGGCAACTTTCCCAACATCGAAATTGATGAGAAGGTGGATCCGGATATTATCGGTGGATTTGTTTTGCAGATGGGTGATACATTGGTTGATGCAAGTATCAGCTATGATCTGAATGCAATCAAACAACAATTCTTAAACAACGACTTTATCTATAATATCCGTTAAGGGTATCTGGTAGAACTAAATAATTCACGGCAAACAGGCACCGCAGTTAATCTGAAACAGCCTGTAAATTGAAAGTTTAAAACTAAATAATAAAACATGGTAGAAATTAAACCCGATGAAATTTCGGCTATCCTGCGTCAGCAGCTGAGCAACTTCAATGCTTCAGCAGACCTGGAAGAAGTAGGTACTGTTTTACAGGTGGGTGATGGTATAGCCCGTGTTTACGGATTAAACAACGTAAGCAGCGGTGAACTTGTTGAATTTGAGAATGGTGTTCGGGCGATTGCATTGAATCTTGAAGAGGATAATGTGGGTGTGGTATTAATGGGAGACCCCAGTGCTGTTAAAGAGGGTGCCCAGGTAAAAAGAACAGGCAAAATTGCATCTATCAAAGTAGGTGAAGGTATGCTTGGTCGCGTGGTTAACACACTTGGCGTGCCTATCGATGGTAAAGGTCCACTTACCGGTGAGTTATACGAAATGCCACTGGAACGTAAGGCTCCGGGGGTTATCTATCGTGAACCTGTAAAAGAACCATTACAAACCGGGTTGAAGGCTATCGATGCGATGATTCCTATCGGTCGCGGTCAGCGTGAGTTGATCATTGGTGACCGTCAGACTGGTAAAACAGCCATTGCAGTTGATACCATCATCAATCAGAAAGAATTTTATGCCGCCGGCAAACCGGTATATTGTATATACGTTGCAATTGGTCAAAAGGCATCTACAATTGCAGGTGTTATGAAAACACTGGAAGACAATGGTGCAATGGCCTTTACAACGATAGTTGCTGCCTCAGCATCTGAGCCGGCTCCGTTACAGTTCTATGCACCATTTGCGGGTGCTGCCATCGGTGAGTTTTTCCGTGATACCGGCCGTCCGGCATTGATCATTTATGATGATCTTTCAAAACAGGCGGTAGCTTACCGTGAGGTTTCCCTGTTATTACGTCGTCCTCCCGGCCGTGAGGCTTATCCTGGTGACGTATTCTATCTGCACAGTCGTTTGCTTGAGCGTGCTGCAAAAGTGATCAGTGATGATGGTGTTGCAAAAGACATGAATGATCTTCCTGAATCAATCCGTCACCTTGTAAAAGGCGGTGGGTCCCTGACAGCACTTCCGATTATTGAAACACAGGCGGGTGATGTATCGGCCTATATTCCTACAAACGTGATCTCCATCACAGATGGTCAGATCTTCCTTGAGTCGAATCTTTTCAATGCTGGTATACGCCCTGCGATCAACGTGGGTATTTCGGTTAGCCGTGTGGGTGGTAATGCACAGATTAAATCGATGAAGAAAGTATCGGGTACTTTGAAACTTGACCAGGCTCTCTACCGGGAAATGGAAGCTTTCTCTAAATTCGGTGGTGATCTGGATGCTGCTACCAAAGTTGTGCTTGATAAAGGTGCCCGTAACGTGGAAGTGTTGAAACAACTTCAGTATTCACCAGTACCGGTTGAGAAACAAGTTGCTATTATTTACCTCGGTACCCAGGGATTGTTGCGTGAAGTGGCTGTTCGTAAGGTTAAACAATTCGAAGAGCATTTTCTCCTTGAAATGGAAAACAAATATCCTGATGTGCTTGCTGAATTCAAGAAAGGTAATCTACCTGAAGATGGACTTAAGAAGATGGTGGAACTTGCAAACGGCATCATTCCTCAGTATAAAGCTTAAACTATTAGTTATGTAATAAAAGAAAAACCTCCTTCGGGAGGTTTTTCTTTTATTACAAGGCCCTTCAACATATTTATCCCGCTGATTTATAGTCGGTTGGACCGGGCACTAAAGGTTTTCTGAAAAAATATATTGTACTCTATTGCATTATCAGAATTTTGTCTCTTTATTTGTATCACGATCAAACGCTGATCGTTTCTGATCTCCAATCCTCTTAAGACCGTACCTTAATTATCTACTGAATTACGTTTTCCATTTCCTCCGAAAATAACCGTTGTTGTTTCCAATTCGCTATGGGCCCCCAACACGTATTCCCGATCCCTAAAATAAAAATAAATGAAAACGTACCATCGCCCAGGCACCACTAATTCCGTAACATCCACATTAAAAAAGATTATTCTTCCGGCATTTATTATCATTATTTCATTACCTGCTTTTTCACAGGAACTGGCAATAGTTAAATCAAGCTACCAGCATATCGCTTCAGTTACTTCCTGGAGTGAAACGATAAAAACAAACGAAGGCGGTGCAGCAAACTGGCTCTCACTCACTCGTAACAATGGATATACACAGAAGGTTGCGACTGAGAAAAACATGGACATCGTAGAGAATTCATTCAAGGTATGTCTCGATAATCGCAGGGCAGTTATCAACTGGAGCTCTTACCAGGATCTGAATACAAACTTTTATGTGATCGAAAGAAGTGTAAACGGACAGCCCTTTAAAGAAGTTGCGCAGATATTTACATCACCCGATTCTACAGCGAAATTTGATTACCAGTATTTCGATAAACTTACAACTGATATAAAAGGCACAATCTTTTACAGAATCAAAATACTTGATGGCAATGAACAAGCAGTATATACGCCCGTTCAACTTGCATCATCAAACAAGAGTTACGAAAATTTATTGGTATCACTTAAAAGTTAACCTATCGGATTCAATTATACTCTGTTCGCTATAGCACTCAAGTTTTATAACGCATGATATTTAACGATTTATTTTAAAGGGTACGATCAACAACGGCCCGGTTTTTCTAAGC
>SDZZ01000142.1 GCA_004173255.1 Chitinophagaceae bacterium
GTTTCGCAGAAGTACGGCAACCTTTTCGAGATGTACGAAAAGATTACCGACGAAAACCCCTACGAATTGCCGATGCGCATTTACCCGGCAGTGCACTACACTATGGGCGGCCTGTGGGTAGACTACGAACTGATGACCAACGTCAAGGGTCTTTATGCATTGGGTGAAGCCAACTTCAGCGACCATGGTGCCAACCGCCTCGGTGCATCCGCACTCATGCAGGGACTGGCCGACGGATATTTTGTATTGCCATATACCATCGGTAATTACCTGGCCGATGAAATTGCCGTGGCCCCGATCTCCACCTCGCACGAAGCGTTCGGCCAGGCAGAAGCCAAAGTAAAACAACGCCTGGAAACGCTGGTAAATATCAAAGGAACGCAGAGCGTGGAAAGTTTCCACAAACGCCTTGGCAAGATCATGTGGGAAAAATGCGGTATGGCCCGTAATGCACAGGGGCTTACGGAAGCAATTGCCGAGATCCAGGCTTTGAAGAAAGAATTCTGGTCCGACCTGCGCATTCCAGGTAACATTGATGAAATGAATAACGAGCTGGACAAAGCCGGTCGTGTAGCTGATTTCATCGAACTGGGCGAACTGATGTGCCGCGATGCACTCGACCGCAACGAAAGCTGCGGCGGTCATTTCAGGGAAGAAAGCCAAACCGAAGATGGTGAAGCCGATCGCAAGGATGACGAGTTTATGTACGTGTCTGCCTGGGAACTGAAAGGGGAGAGCCAGTGGCAGTTGCACAAGGAAGAACTGAAATACGACGTAATCAAACCGAGCCAGCGGAATTATAAATAAGCTGAACACCGTTACGATCGTTCTGTTATTGGATGGGAATATCTATCATTACTCAATTTAGCCGATGGAACACTATATGATGAACCTGACCCTCAAGGTCTGGAAACAAAAAAACAGCAAAAGCGCGGGTGATTTCGAAACATACAGTGTGAAGGACATCTCTTCGGAAATGTCGTTCCTCGAAATGTTCGACGTGCTGAACGAACAACTGATCCATGACGGCCGCGACCCGATTGCATTCGACCACGACTGCCGCGAAGGCATCTGTGGCAGCTGTTCCATGTATATCAACGGACGACCGCACGGTCCGTGGAAAGGAACTACCGTTTGCCAGCTGCACATGCGCGCATTCAATGATGGCGATACCATTGTTGTTGAACCCTGGAGGGCAAACGCATTCCCCGTAATCAAGGACCTGGTGGTCGATCGCTCCGCATTTGACCGCATCATTCAGGCTGGCGGTTATGTATCGGTTAATACCGGTGTTACCGTTGATGGTAATGCTACCCCAATCGAGAAGGGCCACGCGGATAAAGCATTTGCAGCAGCAGCCTGTATCGGTTGCGGGGCCTGCGTTGCAGCGTGCAAGAACTCATCAGCATTGTTGTTCCTTTCCGCAAAAGTTTCCCACCTTGGTTTGTTGCCACAGGGAGCTCCTGAAAAGGATACACGTGCTATTAACATGGTGGCGCAAATGGATAAGGAAGGTTTTGGGGCGTGTACCAACACCGGGGCATGCGAAGCAGTTTGCCCTAAGGAAATTTCCATTACCAACATCGCCAGGTTGAATGGTGATTACCTGGTGGCGGGATTGACCGCTGATAAAAATTATAAGTAGTATTTGCTTCCTGAGGACTTGTCATCCCGGACAAACGTTCGCATCCCGAGAACTTGTCATCCCGGACAAAGGTTTGTCATCCCGAGGGCTTTGTCATCCCGGACAAAGGTTTGTCATCCCGAGTACTTTGTCATCGCGGAGTGAACTCATTCAGGATTGAATAGAATTGATCTACGTTTATAGAAAAACCTTCCGGGTTACCGGGAGGTTTTTTTTATGGATTAGTTGTGACAAGTGAAAGTGCGGTGTACGGGAAGCCGGCCCTGGAAAAAAGGCGATCAGGGCAGATGAGCTGGCACCGTCTTCACGGCAAAGCCGTGAAGGCACAAATTATTGTCCGAGCCAGCACGCCATGCAACCCCAACCATTTTCCGGCGAGTTTAATTTGTGCAGGTGCCAGCTCAGTTGACCCGCCTTTTTTCCACAGACGGAAGACCGTACACCGCACTTTCGTCGGTCAAACTACACTGCAGTTTTCCATCAGGTACCAGCAGATCCAACGTGTTTAATCTCAGTCACCAAGCTCAGGGAAGTAACAATCCGATCCGGACACCGGCGGTCCAGAGCGCATCAGCCTCTTTGTGTTTCCGGAATGTAACGGCAGGCCCTACGGAGATATTCCTGCCGGTAACAATATTTGCCGAAGCAGCGGCATTCAATCCGACAGTTGCCGAACCGTTGTAAAGTCCGACCCCTGGCCCGGCAACCAGGAACACATTGCCAAACGAGACCGGGTTATAAATTGCACCCGCCATCACATGCGCATACAGGTAGTTGGAGTACCGGAAAGGATAACTGCCAATAAAAAAGTCTGCTCCTGCCCAGGCAATCCGTCCAAGCTTGTGCGCTGGCTTACTTTCCGATCCAAAATGACCCGGGCTGATCGCGTATTCTGCACCGAATCCAACGGAGTGCGACTTGTCAAAGCGGCCGAATGGTTTGTGGATAAGGACATACAGGATCCGGCTGGAAAAGGCCGGCACGGAATCTTGCTGGGTACGGTTGCAGCGGCTGGCGTTGTCCGTTGCCCTTGCGTTCAAACACGCGGGCAGCGACAGAAAAACCATTATGATCAATGTTTTAGACATGGGTGGCAGTCAAAATTGCCCCTTTTTTACGTTAATTACTAACAGTTACGCCGGGATGGACAATAAACCGGGCTGTTTTTACGATTGGGGTGGGTACAAACTCGCTGCTATTGAGTGTCTTACGTGGAATATTGATCTTTTCCCTGCTGCTCTTCCTGACTTCCGAATCGAGGGCCCAGTTTCCCGTGCCCAACCCAAGCAACCAGCGTACAAAACTACTCGTGATCCGTGCCGACAGCACCCTGATCGATACCAGCAGCATCATCCCGGAAACTTTCAGCATTAACGGAGTATCGCCCAACGATTACCATCTCGACTTCATCAATGCAATGGTCTACTGGACGAAACGTCCGGCCACTGACACCGTCCGCGTCAGTTACCGCGTATTTTTCACAAAACTCAACCCTGTTTCCCAACGCATGAGATACGACAGCATCATGAACAACATGTCGCTGGTTCCGTACGAATTCAACAATGAACTCAGCAACGTACAGAAAGGGATTTTTAATTTCGGTACCATGCGGGCCGAAGGAAGCTTCGGCCGGCAGATCTCCTTCGGCAACAGCCAGGACGCCGTACTCAATTCCACCCTCAACCTGCAGCTTAGCGGTATGCTGGGCGACAGTATCGAAGTCCAGGCAGCCATCACCGACAACAATATCCCCATCCAGCCCGATGGCACCACACAGCAACTGAATGAATTTGACCAGGTGTTCCTGCAGTTCCGCAAAAAAAACTGGCAACTCAACCTGGGTGATATTGACATCCGGCAAAACAGCAGTTACTTCCTCAATTTTTATAAACGGCTGCAGGGGGTATCCTTCCAGACCGTCAACTATATCGGCGATAACGTAGTTTCAAAAACGCTGGCCAGTGGTTCCATTGCCAAAGGGAAATTTACCCGCAACATCATTACCGCACTGGAAGGCAACCAGGGACCGTACCGGTTGCAGGGCGCCAATAACGAAATTTTCTTCATCGTACTTGCCAACACCGAACGGGTCTTTATTGACGGGCAACTGTTACAGCGCGGGGAAGACCAGGACTATGTCATCAACTACAACACGGCCGAAATCACTTTCACGCCAAAACGAATGATCACCAAGGATAGCCGGATCCAGGTGGAATTTGAATATGCCGACCGCAACTTCCTTAACGCTAACTTTTACCTGTCCGAGGAAGTGGAGATCAATAAAAAACTGAAAGTCCGCCTGGGTGCATTTACCAATACGGATTCAAAAAATTCCTCCATCAACCAGGTACTCGACCCGCAGCAGAAAGAATTCCTGGCACAACTGGGAGACAGCATCCAGCGGGCATTCTATCCATCCGCAGCTATCGACACATTTGCCACAGGCAAAATATTGTACGAAAAAATTTACAGTGGTACCGATAGCTTTTACCAGTATTCCACCGACCCCATCCTTGCAAAGTATAACCTCTCCTTCCTGGAAGTAGGACAAGGCAACGGCAACTACGTACCGGATTACACCAATGGGGCCAATGGGAAAGTTTTCCGGTATGTCGAACGGGTTGGCAATGCCCGCCAGGGAAACTACGAACCTGTAACAACGCTCGTAACACCAAAAAAACAACAACTGGTCAACGTGGGGGCCGACTACAACATCGACCAGTACACCATTGTCAAAGGCGAACTGGCCATGAGTAACTATGATGCCAATACCTTTTCGAAATTAAACAACGGGGACGATCGGGGTTACGCCACAAAAATGCAGGTGAACCGCATCACACCACTGAACACAAAAAGCAAACTGCAGCTACAGACCGGGTTCGATTATGAACATGTACAGTCGAAATTCAGGCCACTGGAACGCCTGCGTACGGTGGAGTTCACCCGCGACTGGGGCCTGCCTATCATTGTTTCGCCCGCAACTGAAAATATCATCCGGGCAACAGCAGGCATCAAAAACAACAGGAACATTAATGTCAGTTACCAGTTCACCAATTATACCCGGAGCGACAATTACAAAGGTTACCAGAACAGCGTGAAACAATTCACCGACTGGAAAGGATGGCAGCTGAACAACGAAATTGTACTCACCAACTTTACTTCATCCCTCGATAAAGGTGCTTTTTTTCGCCCAACCTTTGACCTGAGCAAACAACTGAAAGACCTGAAGAACATCCGCCTGGGTGTACGTTATGCGCAGGAACGGAACGATGTACGTAACCGGGCGGAAGACACGCTCACACGGGTAGCCTTTGCATTCGACACCTACACGGCTTATTTAAAAACAGACGAAACAAAAGAAAACAGATATGGTATCACCTTCTTTACGCGGGCAGACAAGTACCCATATGGCAAATCACTGGTGAAAGGTGACCGCAGTTACAACCTCAACCTGTCGACCGAACTGCTGAAAAACGAACACCACCGGTTTTATTTCAACACCACTTTCCGCCGGCTGCAGATTTATGATACAGCCATCTCCAACCAGGAAGCCGATGAAACCATCCTTGGCAGGGTGGAGTACCGCATGAATGAATTGAAAGGGTTATTAACCGGCAGCGTGTTATACGAAGTTGGGGCAGGGCAGGAGCAGCGGCGCGACCTTGCCTATTTTGAAGTGCCTGCCGGTACCGGCCAGTACGCCTGGATCGATTATAACAACGATGGCATCCAGCAGCTGAACGAGTTTGAACTGGCTGCTTTCCCGGACCAGGCGCGGTTCCTGCGCATTTTCACACCTACCAACGAATTCATAAAGGCAAACTACGTAACGTTCAACTACAATTTTACAGTGAACCCACGCGCCATACTGAACAAACAGGACCTGGAAGGTCTTCAGAAGCTCGTTTCCAAATTTAATCTGTCGTCTTCCCTGCAGGTCGCCAAAAAATCAATCGCCAAAGGCAGTTTTGAATTTGATCCGTTTAAGTACAATGTAACCGATACCAACCTGGTCACACTTAATACCGACCTGCTTAATACCGTTTCCTTCAACCGGATAAGCAGTGTGTGGGGCATTGATGTCAGCAACCGCCGCAGCTCGGGAAAATCACTGCTTACCTATGGTTATGAAAGCCGTTCAATACGCGAATGGAACAGCAAACTCCGGCTCAACTTCAGCCGGTCGGTTTCTCTGCAACTGATCGGGCGCACAGGTACCAATTCGCTGTTTACCCCGACCACCCAGTTTGAAAACCGGAACTATAAACTCAATATCAACAGCGGTGAACCAACTCTGTCGTTCATACAGGGAACCAGTTTCCGCATCAGTACGGGTTATAAATACGAACAGAAAAAAAACCAGCCATTCTATGGTGGTGAAAAAAGTACATCGCATTCGCTGAATGTGGAATCCAAATACAATGTGCTCCAGAACAGCTCCATCAGCGGACGGTTTACCTACAACACCATCGACTATACCGGTACATCATCGACCACTACGGTCAGTTATATCATGCTGGATGGGCTGTTACCCGGAAAAAATTATCTCTGGAATATTACCCTCACCAAAAGGTTGCTAAATAACCTGGAGCTCAACTTCCAGTACGATGGGCGCAAACCCGCTGAAACAAAAACGGTCCATATCGGCCGTGCATCTCTCACCGCCCTCTTCTGATCCTTCCTTTCCCCCAAACGGCCATATCATATTGCAACTGGTCGGCGGCCATACGCTTTCACCGGATAGCGCTGCAGTATGCAGTCGGATCCGGGGTCAACCAGCAGCTCCATATTTTTCAGGATTGATCCTCTTGTAATGTCATTGCAGTTTTGCAGCGTTATCCAGGGAGGCGCCGTACCCTGTTCTTTTTTCAACACTGCCGGTTGTTGCCGGCATAAATCATCATCGATCCATGAACCTGCATCCATTTCTCCTGGCCTGCGTTTTCCTCGCATGCTGCTCCAAAAGTCCCGACAACAATCCCGGTTCCGGCAACCCTGCCGACCCCGGTAAATGGCCCACCCAGCCTGCACTTCCGGTTGTAAGCGGCAACGCTTCATTTGTTATTTCAAAAACTGAATGGAGTGTAAACGTAATGGGAAATACGGCCCCGCGTATGCCGCTGTTTCCCAGCGTGCCGGTTAAAAAAGGTTACGCACGGGGTTATGTGGCCGACCTTGCCGGCCGGCCCCTGAAAGGTGCTACCATCGGCCTTCGGGCTACACTGGTGGGAGGTTCCTATTCAGGCGCATCGGGAAAAACCAATGACAATGGTTATTATGAAATAAAACTCCCGTTTGGTGCCTGCCAGTATTACACAACAGCTACCACCATTGCATATGGTGCCGGCCAGGCAGTAGTTGGATTATATCCGGCCGATGGTGATATAGAGTCCTTTGCTTCTGACGATGGAGATGTCCAGAACTTTGTCATGCTGTCTTATGCACCGGGCGATCCTGAAGAAATAGCCAGCCAGCCCAACAACGAAACAAATTACTACGGTGGCACGCTTTATTTTAATTACCAGATCAATTACGCCGCTGAATCTTACCCTACGTACCTGCCCAACGATGGGGAAATTGAAATCGAACTGGTACCTGAAGGTGCGGGGTTGTTTGGTGAAACAAAATCATTTAAAATTACCCGCAGCATCGGCACCACTCTTTTCTCCATCAACAATATTCCCGTAGGCAAATACAGTATAAAGGCCCGGCTGAAAAACGGACCTGACCTTCATATGAAAGCTACCGGTCCCGTTGCGAACGTTTACCAGCATTTCGGATTGAAGCCCGATGATGTGACAGGCAATTCAACCGTGATGTTTACCCCCACGTGGCAATCTACCCCGCAGATGGTCCCCGCATTCCGCAGCAACTGGGACGCACTTACGATTACACTGAGCCTTCCCTGATATCTGCGAAGCGTTATACATCAAAAAGCCCCCGGACAGGTATCCGGGGGCTTTCTTTGTAGTAGTATTATCGCGATAAATATGCTGGCCTCACAGTAATCGGGGAGAGGCAGGAAAGGGGGTTAGTTTACACATTGAAACGGAAATGCATTACATCACCGTCTTTCACGATGTATTCCTTTCCTTCAATCCGGAGCCTTCCTGCATCGCGGGCCGCAGCTTCCGAACCATATTTTACAAAATCGTCAAAGCTGATCACCTCGGCCTTGATAAATCCTTTTTCAAAATCCGTGTGGATGACGCCGGCAGCAGCCGGTGCTTTCCAGCCGTCCTGGATCGTCCATGCCCGTACTTCCTGCACACCCGCGGTGAAATAAGTAAACAGTTTCAGCAGTTTGTAGGCGGAATGGATCAGGCGGTCGAGTGCTGGTTCGGTCATCTTATATTCTTCCATAAACAGTGCACGGTCTTCTTCACTGTCCATCTCAGCAATCTGTGCTTCAATGTTATTGTTCATCACAATGACCTCTGCATTTTCCGATTTGACAGCTTCCTTCAACGCATCGGAAAATTTGTTACCGGTGTGCATGCTGGCTTCGTCCACATTGGCAACATAGAGTACCGGTTTGTCGGTCAGCAGGAACAGGTCGGCAATGGCCACTTTGTCTTCTTTGGACAACTGCAGTCCCCGGATGCTTTGTCCTTTTTCCAGCTGTGCCTTGCAGGCATACAATACTTCCAGTTCGGCCTTGATCTTCGGGTCCGTTTTCGCCAGCTTTTCTGATTTGGAAATCTTACGCTCCACGCTGTCGAGGTCCTTCAGCTGCAGTTCGGTGTCGATGATTTCCTTGTCGCTTACCGGGTTGATGCCACCTTCATCGCGCAAAATATTTTCGTCTTCGAAACAACGGATCACATGGATAATGGCATCCACTTCACGGATATTTCCCAGGAATTTATTTCCCAGGCCTTCACCTTTGCTCGCACCGCGCACCAGTCCGGCGATGTCAACAATTTCGATCTGCGTAGGAACGGTCCGGTCAGGCACCACCAGCTCCGCCAGTTTGCTGATCCGGGGATCCGGTACGTCAACCAGCCCAACGTTGGGGTCGATGGTACAGAACCGGTAATTGCTCGCCTGCGCCTTTGCACTGTTGCTGACCGCGTTGAATAAGGTTGATTTTCCCACATTTGGTAAACCCACGATGCCTGCTTGTAAAGCCATTGTTTGATTTTTTGCTGAACGGTACCCCCACGGCTGTATAGCCGTTCAGGAATTAGTGAACTTTTCGGGGCGCGAAGATACGTCATTACCGGTTTATGGCTGTTTCGAATGGAACAATTAACTTCATCGCTGTTCGTTCTAAAAGGAACTAACAGGAATTAAAACATTGATTTCATGGCGCTAAGCAGGATCTGGACCGCATTTATCATCATTGCCATCACCCTTGCTGCAGGAAAATTTTTCTTCCAGCCCGGACAGGAAGCCATCTTCAGCCAGCTTGTTACCGGCAAAAACACAGATACCATATATGTAAAGCGGGTTGACTCGGCTGCAGTACCGGCGCAGGTACATGCCCAGTTCCAAAACGACAAACTTGCGGCATGGGACAAAAACAAAGTGACCCGCAACAATGATGGCAGTCTGACCGTATTCCGGCTCCTGCCTGCCAACGGTATTTTTGAGACCTGCTGGGATGCAGTAAACCTGTGCCTGAAACTGATCGGAATCATGGCACTGTTCCTCGGCTTCGTAAACATTGCCGAAAGGGCAGGAGGGGTGCGTTTCCTCTCAAGGATCATTGCCCCGTTTTTTTCCAGGATTTTCCCGGAAGTACCAAAGGGGCACCCGGCCCACGGACATATGATCATGAACTTTTCAGCCAACCTGATGGGTCTTGACAATGCAGCAACCCCTTTTGGCATCCGTGCCATGGAAAGCCTGCAGGAACTGAACAATGATAAAACCCGCGCCTCCAATTCACAGATTATGTTCATGTGCCTGCACGCGTCGGGACTGACCTTGATTCCCACTTCCATCATTGCAGACCGGGTAACACTTGGCTCCAAACATCCCACCGATATTTTTATTCCCTGCATGATTGCCACGTTTGTGGCAACCATTACTGCCATGTGTATTGTGGCGTGGAGACAACGGATCAATATTTTCAATACTACCGTCCTGCTTTGGGTACTTGGTATCACCACCGGCATCGCTGCCCTGATCCTGTATATAAAAACCCTTGACAACGCAGGCGTGCAACTGTTCTCCAGCAGCCTCAGCAACGGCATCATCCTGCTGGTATTCCTCCTCATTATCCTTGGTGCCCTTTATAAAAAAACAGACATCTTCGACGCATTTATCGAGGGTGCCAGGAGTGGATTCGAAACCGCAATAAAAATTATTCCCTATCTCGTCGGGCTTCTTGTCGCCATCAGCCTGCTGCGCAACAGCGGGGCATTTGACTTTGTGCTGGATGGAATAAAACAGGTTTTTATCCTGTTCAATGGTGACACCCGCATTGTAGACGCATTACCTACATCACTTGTCAAGCCACTGAGCGGACAGGGAGCAAGGGCGCTCATGATCGATACCATGAGAACGCAGGGCGTCGATTCATTCGCCGGTAACCTGGCATCCGTGTTTCGCGGTTCGGCAGATACCACCTTTTATATCCTTGCCGTTTACTTCGGGGCAATCGGGATAAAAAATTCACGGTACGCGATCGGTACCATGCTGCTGGCCGATCTTGCCGGTATCATCACCGCCATCTCCATTGCTTACCTGTTTTTTAAGTAAAAGCCGTTACACTACCGCATCATGACCAACAAAACCGCAACCATGAGATTATTGTTTTTCCTGCTGCCCCTTATCAGTACAACGGTGTTTTCGCAGCAAACACAAAAGCCACCGCTTCACGGGAAAAACTGGATGGCCATCACTGGTAAGCCGCTGGCGGCAACGGCAGGCTCCATCATATTCCAGCAGGGCGGCAACGCAGTGGATGCCGCCTGCGCCATGCTCGCTTCCACCTGCACCATGTGGGATGTACTCAGCTGGGGAGGCGAAACGCAGGCACTCATTTATAATCCGAAAACAAAGAAGGTAATTGCCATCAATGCCATGGGAGTTGCGCCAACCGGGGCAACAGCAGCCTATTTTAAAAACAAGGGGTATAGCTTCCCGCCCGAATATGGTCCGCTGGCGGCCACCACCCCGGGTACCGCCGGTGGCATCTGTTACATGCTGGCGGAATATGGTACCATGTCGCTGAAGCAGGTATTGAAACCGGCCATGGAACTGGCAGCGGGTTACCCCATCGATGCGCAAACGGCCAACTCAATGGAACGTGGCAAAAAACGGATCAGCGAATGGCCCTACAGTAAAAAAGTATTCCTGCCGCATACTGGTGAAAAACGCGAGGCACCAGTTGCCGGTGAAATATTTGTTCAGAAGGACCTCCTGGCGACCCTGACCAAAATGGTGGAAGCGGAAGAGCAGGCACTCAAAAAGAAGATGACGCGCAAACAGGCGATCATGGCGGCTTACGACCGCTTTTATAAAGGTGATATTGCGAAGGAATTTGTCCGTGGCTGCCAGGAGCAGGGTGGATTGATCACCATGGGCGACCTGGCAAAATGGAAACCCATTGAAGAAACACCACTTAGCGTAAACTACCGCGGCATCGATGTATACAAACTGGACTCATGGACGCAGGGACCGATGTTACTGCAGTCGCTTAACATACTTGAAAATTTTGACCTGAAAAAAATGGGATATAACAGCAGCCAGTATATCCATACGCTGTACCAGACCATGAACCTCACGTTCGCGGACCGCGACTTTTATTATGGTGATCCCTATTTTCCGCCGGTGGAACCTATAAAGGGATTACTGAGTAAGGAATATGCCAAACAACGTGCAGGGCAGATCACCCTCAACCGCAACGTCCCGAACGTTGCCCCCGGCGATCCCTACCCATACGAAGGACGTATCAATCCTTACTCGCAGTTGCTGAAGACCAGGGACTTTGGCAAGGACAGCAACAGCAACGCACCATCGCAGTTTATGCCCATGCATGATGTGCGTACCGGGACTTCGGGTTTTAACAGCAGCGACCTGGCAATGATGTCCAATGAAACATGGGCAACTTCGGCGGGGGATGCCTTGTATCACGACCGCCTGTGGCGCGGGACCACCAGCGTGGAAGCAGCCGATAAAGACGGATGGGTTGTATCGATTACACCAAGCGGAGGCTGGCTGCCAGCATGTATTGCAGGAAACACTGGTATCGGCATGAGCCAGCGCATGCAGAGTTTCGTGCTTGATTCCACACTCAATCCCTTTAATGTAGTGGAGCCGGGCAAACGTCCCCGGGTTACATTGACACCCACACTCGCCATGAAAGATGGCAAGCCTTACCTTTCATTTGCCGTACAGGGGGGCGATACGCAGGAACAGAACCTGCTGCAGTTTTTCCTCAATATGGTCGAGTTTAACATGACCGTACAACAATCGGTCGAAGCTGCCAATATCAATACCAACCAGCTATGGCTTTCCCTTGGCGGTACCAAAACGGAAGACCGTGCCCCAAAACCGGGAAGCCTTTTACTCAGTGATAAAACAAAGGAATCGGTCCGCGAAGAATTGAAGAAAATGGGTTACA
>SDZZ01000621.1 GCA_004173255.1 Chitinophagaceae bacterium
CTGTGAAAGTCAGTCATAAGTCAGACTGCAAAAATCAATCCCCGCACCGCCATTTCAAGCCTGCACTTGTTCAAAAGAGCAACCTCAGGCAATGTCGACAGGCCCTAAACCACTCCATCGGAGCAGGTTTCGACTTCCGTTGTTTTGAACCGGAAAAGTGTCCCAGCAGCTTCCTTACTAGCTTTTGGTTGGCGCAACTCCGTCATTTTGAAAAAGTGAGCCCGTCAGGACTCGAACCTGAAACCTTCTGATCCGTAGTTCTACAGCTTGCAGTTTCGTCATGGGATGCCAGTTATGTCATGATCGAATCAACCCAAGGAAATACAAGCCTCCCCGAGGATTCGATTGGTAACACGGCATCACCTGAAATATCGGACCGGAACCGGAAAAATGGCCAAGCATTGGCCAAGCAGAGAAACACCGCCAAGAAAACCAAACGGCCGAAATCCGATGCCAGGCACTGGCAGGGACGGCTTTTCAAGAATACTTTCACCCGCGACGGGGAACGCCAGGAGACAGCGGACTGGTGCGTGCGGTTCAGCCATCAGGGCAGACGGGAGACATTCAATCTCGACACCCCAAATGCTGAGGCGGCCGCTGTCCGGGCGCTGAAAATTTACAAAACCCTCATGGGTGCCGGCTGGACCGCCGCACTTGTGGAGCACAAACCCCAGGCCGCCCTGGTCCAGCCAAAACCCGCCACCATCGGCGCTTGGGCGGAAGCGGTCCGGGCCACGGCGGACTTCCGGCCATCCACGTTCACAACCTATCTGCAAAGCCTCCGCCAAATTGCATCTGAAATTGAGGATATTGGAGACCAACCCGCACTGAATGAGGATGGCACACCGAAACGCGACCGAAAGCGCCGGCCCGTCCTGATGTCCCGTTTTAACCATAAGGCGGGTGGACGGGCCGCATGGGCCGCAAAAGTGGATGCGCTGCCACTATCCGTTTTTTCACCATCCGCCGTCCAGAAGTGGAAGCTCGAGTACATCGACAGGGCGGGCAATGCGCCCGATGCCCGCCGACGGGCGGAGAACAGCGCCGCCACCCTGATCCGATGCGCCCGATCCCTCTTTTCAGAAAAAGCGCGTGAGTTCGCGGTGGAGGGGCTCATTCTGCCCGACCCCCTTCCCTTTGCCGGGGTGAAGCTGCCTAAAAAGGGAAACACCGCTTATTCAAGCCGGATTGATGCTCCCTCCCTTATTGCCAAGGCTCTCACCGAACTCACAGGCGAACCGTTCAAAATTTTCACCTTCGGGATGTTTTGCGGACTGAGGAAAGGGAAATCGACCTGCTGACTTGGGAGCAGGTGGATTTTCAAAAAGGGCTGATCCGGATTGAACGCACCGAATACTTTTCCCCCAAGTCCGAAGACAGCACTGGAACCATTGATTTGGACCCGGAGACGCTGGCCCTCCTCCGCCGATGGCACGCCAGCAAAACAGGTTCTTTTGTTATTGAGTCCCCCCGTTCCCCCCGGCATACCGCCAGCCGGGTGAACTACCGCTGCACCCCGCATTTTGATATCCTTTACGCCTGGCTCAAATCCCAGGGCATCACGGCGCGCAAGCCTCTGCACGAACTGCGGAAGGAATTGGGCGCGCTGCTCGCCAGCTCCCAAGGCATTTTTGCCGCGCAGAGCGTGCTGAGGCACGCGCAAATCAGCACCACCGCCGGCTATTACGTGGACAAAAAGCGGCGCGTCACCGCCGGCTTGGGAGCACTTTTGCCCCCCGCTCCTGCTGATATTTCAGTTTAATTCGCAACCAAGCTTTTTTTAGAAAAAATAAGTTTAGTTCCAATTTTTAAACTCAAAGCCAATAAAACTTAACTAATATACATATTTATCATGAACGAATCACAGCGTGAAGGAGATCTAAACCCGAAACAGATTATATACTATTCCTTTTTGGGACTAATAACTATTACCATTTTTATTTCGCTTAAATCCTGCGGCTCGAATGAACAAACGGTTCAAACGAAACAAAATCCTTCTGTGCCCACCGCCTTAATTGAATCACCGCAACAGGGTGTGACCGGTTAGTGATGTGGCTTGAGTAAAAATCACGCGTTTGGTGAAACTCCGGTTGTACCCGCCCGGTTCAGGTGCAGCGTGCGGCCATGGCCG
>SDZZ01000622.1 GCA_004173255.1 Chitinophagaceae bacterium
TCCGCAAAATTTTCATCTGCTATTACTTTATAGATCATGCCGATCCTTTCGGCTTCTGTTGCCGATACTTTATCGCCCAACATCATTAAGGCGCTGGCTTTTTGAAAGCCAATGAGCCGGGGCAGTGTAAAGGTTCCACCGCTGTCCGGTATCAAACCGATCTTACTAAAAGCCTGTATAAAAGAAGCGGAATGGCTTGCTACCACTACATCGCAGGCCAGGGCAATATTGGCGCCCGCACCGGCAGCCACTCCATTGACAGCACATACCACAGGCTTGGCAACTTTGCGGATGCGGAGCACGATGGGATTGTAATGCTCGGAAAGAATGACTTCGAAGCCCGGGGGATTTTCACCCGTTAGTTCACCCAGGTCCTGACCGGCACAAAAGGCTTTACCGGCACCGGTGATGTACACGCAGCGAATAGAGGCATCCGTAGCGCAGTCATCCAGGCGCTGCTGTAATTCCAGCGCCATTTCCCGGTTAAAGGAATTGAATTTTTCCGGCCGGTTGAGCGTGATCAGCGCTACATTGTTTTTTATTTCAAATAAGATGGAAGACATGTTTTCTTTTTTAGACATTAAACGTCAAAACTTTTTACGTTCTTATGGTTGATGAGGAATTCTTCTACGCCGGAATAGTTTCTGTCGGGTGCGCTGATGCGGTAGAGGTAGATGGCATCGTTGTTATCCTTGGCCACTTTCATCAGGCGAAAATCGAGGTCGTGTTTTGCAAAGAAGGATTCTACTTCGGGGCGAAAGGTCTGGTTGATATCTGTGGCCCGGATGCGATAATCTTTTACTTTATGAAAGCGTTCAATGAATCGTTGAACAGGTTCCAGGATAAACAGTACGATCACCACGATGCCGCTTACCACGATTGCCAGTGGATAATTGTGATAGCCGATGGCCATACCCAAAGCAGCTGTAACCCATATGAGGGCCGCGGTTGTTAAACCATTTACAGAAATGCCTTCTTTAAAGATCACGCCTGCACCAATGAAGCCGATACCGGTTACGATGTTACTTGCAATACGATCGGCACTGCCGGCACCCACTTCCTTACTGAGAATGGTGTACAGGCAGGAACCTACACATATTAATATCATCGTTCTGAAACCGGCGGGTTTACTGCGGAACTCCCGTTCAATGCCAATGATGGCGCCTATTACAAAGGCAAAGATCACCTGTCCGATCTCGGCGATGTATAAATTGATTAATTCCATTAAGCAAAAACGGTTTGGATAAAGTTACACATTAATGGCACTTGAAATAATCAAAGGGCTCCCTGCAATCCAAGCATTGGTATAAAGACTTGCAGGCCGTGCTGCCAAACTCACTAATGCGTTCTGTATGGTAGGACTGGCATTGCGGGCATTGGATGGCTTCGTTGGGGCTGAAGAGATCGCTGCTGCACACCTGTTGTTTATCGGATGGCGGCGCAATGCCGTAGGCTTTCAATTTTTCTTTGCCGGCCTCGCTCATCCAACTGGTGGTCCAGGCGGGGGACAATACGTTTTTGATAGCAATGTTCTCATAACCGGCAGCCAGCAACTCCATGCGGATATTGGTGGCAATCATGTCCATGGCAGGGCACCCGGAATAGGTAGGGGTGATGGTTATCTCTACGCCATGATCGTTAACCCCGACCGCTCTCACGATTCCCAGGTCAAGGATGGTCAACACAGGTACCTCCGGGTCGGTGACGTTACCGAGCAGGTCCCAGATCTTTTTTTCTTCCTGTTTAATATGTATGGTTTGTTGCTGCATCCAGATCTACTGTGCTTATTTTTAACTTATTACTGATGCCCATTCCGATTTTAGTCAGGACTGTTGAGTGAATGTCCTCCTTGTCTATTGATGAGATGCTTCGATGCTTAACATGACAGTTCTCCGTAGAGAGCGTTTTGTCTTAGCCATATAGCCGCCCTATCAACTTATCAACCTTTGAACGACCTTTCCCACCTTTTCTGGGATGCTTCGATGCCTCCCACGATTGCATCGGGGTTAGAAACAGCATGACAGCTCTGTAGTGAGATGTAGCAATAACCGATAAGCTTCACTCCTTTCAACAGGCGCCGACCTATCAACTTACCAACCTATCGACCTATCGACCCAACCACTCATAC
>SDZZ01000143.1 GCA_004173255.1 Chitinophagaceae bacterium
TCCACGCTCAACAACCACGTGTATAAAATAAAGAACAAGGTGGTCATTGCCACTGAAAAAGGAATATACGAGTACAACCAGCGGGCCGACAGTTTCCAGGTTTCCGATTATTACAAAGACATTTTTGGCACCCGCGGTATCCGGTACCTGCGCGAGGATGGCAGCGGCAACATCTGGTTCATCGAGGAAAAAAATATCGGTGTGGTCGATTTCTCCACCCGTGATCCGAAACTGATCTTCCTGCCCGAACTGACAGGCAAGATCATGAGCGGCTTCGAACACATTTACCCGTTAAATGATAACAATGTTTTTGTTGGGGGTGAAAAAGGTTTTTACCACATCAACTACGAGAAGTATAAAAAAGATAATGGAGCGTTGGACGTGTACATCCGCACAGTCAAGGCGGCAGGGGCAGGTGAAACGCTTCTGTATGGTGGTTACTCAGGAAGTGTGAACAGTCCGAGCGTGCAGCAGAAGGACGACGTGCTGTCTGTTGCACATAATATGAACTCCTTTCATTTTGAATTTTCGTCTGCCCTGTATGAACAGCAGTCGAATATCGAATACAGTTATAAACTAGACCGGTTCGATAGCGACTGGTCCGACTGGTCAAAAAAAACCGAAAAAGACTATACCAATCTACCCGCCGGAACCTACACATTCAACGTACGTATGCGTAATAACATCCGCGGGGAAAGCAGCATCAGCAGTTACACCATCACCGTGCTGCCACCGTGGTACTTCAGTGTGTGGGCATGGATTGTGTATCTGCTGGCTGCGGCCGGACTGGTCCGCTGGCTGTACCACAAATACCAGCGCAAGCTGCAGTCCGAACGCCTCAAACACCAGCAGGAACAAAAACAACAGGCTTACCTGCACCAGCTCGAACTCGAAAAATCGGAAAAGGAGGTGGTGAAAATCCGCAATGAAAAACTGGAAGCGGAAATCGGTTTCAAGAACTCGCAGCTGGCATCCACCGCCATGCACCTGGTACAAAAGGAAGAATTCCTGCAGAAAATCCGTGAGGAACTGCAGCACATGAATAAAACCGGTAAGGAAAAACCGGACCCCGGCGAACTGAAAAAGATCCTTCGTATTATGTCCGAGGAAGAGAAGGTTACAGAAGAATGGGAACAGTTCAGTGTGCATTTTGACAAGGTGAATGGCGACTTCCTGAAAACGCTGAAAGAACTATACCCCGACCTGAAAGCACATGAGCTTAAATTGTGTGCTTACCTGCGCATGAACCTTTCAAGCAAGGAGATCGCGCAACTGATGAGCATTTCGGTAAGGGGTGTGGAAATCAGCCGCTACCGGTTAAGGAAAAAGCTCATGATCCCCCGCGAAACCAACCTCTTCCAGTTCCTGTTTGATATCCAGCGAAAGGAAGGAAATGATGCTGCCGGAACGATGGCGGGCCACTAAAAAATAATTATATGTAATTTATTTTTTGCTACATTTAGTTCGTTGAAAAAACTAATTGCGATATCATTGCTTGCTATCCATGTCTTCAACCTGGCCGGATACAGCCTGGTATTTGATCATATTATCCGCCAGGCCGACCGGCAACTGGTTACGCATCTCGATCATAACGTTTACGATGAAACAAGGCTGGTAGAAGTCAGGATTGCCCTGCATCTCCCGTACATACAGGGTTCATTCCAATATGAACGTGTTGACGGAACACTGGAGCATAACGGCATCCAGTATAACTATGTAAAGCGTAAACTCTATAACGATACACTCTCGCTGCTCTGCATACCCAACGATCAGAAAACCGCGATCGTCAGGGACGCAAAACATCTTACCAGCGAACTCAATGATTTTCCTCCCGGAAAAAAGGATAAACAATCCGGCTTGAAAAAGCCCGTTCTTTCTGCGGATTACTTTTCAAGCCCTGAAGAGTATACCATCGGCTGTCCGTTTATTGAGGGCAGCTCCGTTGCTACGACCCGCACCCAGCGGCCACTTGCGGCCTTTCATGCCCGGCCGGATCGCCCCCCCTGCATCGTCCCTGTAAATGCCTGATCTGTTTATTTCTTTACAGTAACTGTTTCCTTCAGGGAATCAGGTTGATTTTGCGTACAGCTGCCTGCAGTGATACCTGCGGGTAACCTGTCTGATTGCCTACATGTTTAAAAAAACGATACCATGCCATACATTCCACTGGAAGAACACCTTCCTGGTGTAACGGGTCTGCTTGAATACCGGCAGGCTACATCCGCACCACTTCGTGAACTGACACAAATCCTTCTTCGCGGTCCTTCAACACTTACCGAAACCGAACGTGAACTCATTGCCACCGTTGTTTCCCATGGAAATGGCTGCGTGTATTGCAGCACATCACACTCCGCAGCTGTGGTAGCCCTTTCGGGCGACGCGGCAACTGTTGAATGTGTGAAGGATGACATCAATACCGCACCCGTTACGGAAAAAATGAAAGCCCTGCTGGGCATTGCCTCACTGGTGCGTGAAAGCGGCAAGGCGGTAACGCCGCAATCGATCGAGCGGGCAAAGGCCAGTGGCGCCACCGACCTGGAGATTCACGATACCGTACTCATTGCTGCTCTGTTCAGTTTATACAACCGCTATGTGGACGGACTAGCCACCATCGCTCCCACCGATCCGGAGTATTATGCCGGGTTGGGAACACGACTGAAAGAACACGGTTATTACCGCCTGCCACAAGGATACGATCACTTAAAAAAGAAGGCATGAAACAGGACACCCACCAGATAACTGCGTATCACTGGCTGATGTTCCTGATCTGTTTTTTCGGAACCGTGTTTGCAGGAACCATCAGCACACTCATGTCCGTATACCTGCCCGTGGCGGTCAACGACCTGATCGGAGAAAGTAATGAGGATGAGATCAACCGCATAAGCGCCTATATCAATGCCATCTTCGTTTTTGGCGGTGCGTTTGGCGGCGTATTTGCCGGATGGCTCAGCGACCGCTCGGGCCGCAAGCCTGCGGTGATATTTTCCATAGCGTGCTGCGGCCTGTTTACTATCCTTACCGGTTTCATGACCGAATGGTGGGAAGTAGTTGCTTGCCGTTTCATGACTGGTTTTGGGCTGGGTGCAATACTCGTAACAACCACCACTATCATGATGGAAGAATGGCCACAACCATCACGGGCCATCTTTATGGGTATACTCTCCATTTCCATACCGGTGGGTATATTCTCGGCTGGCCTGATCGATTATTTTGTATCGTCGTGGCGCCAGGCCTTCCTCGTCGGCTTTTTACCCATGATCTTTTCCATTGCTGCATTTTTTATACTACGTGAGTCGGAGCAATGGAAACTTCGGGCAGCAACACAAGGATCGCAGCAGGGAAGACCAGGCACAACAACCATGCAACGGGGCGATCTCCTCAAAGGCTCACTCATATTCGGTACCATGCTGATCGGCCTCTGGGCAATTTTTTCCTGGCTGCCTACATGGATACAGACACTGGTTGTATCGGGTGACGGACAAAATGAACGGGGCATGAGTATGATGATGCTGGGCATCGGTGGCCTGCTGGGCGGTTTTGTTTCCGGCTGGGTGATCAATGCGGCCGGCGCAAAAAAATCCATGCTGGTATGTTTTGCGGCATGTGCCGTCGGATCGTTCTTTTTATTCAGGACCAATGACACCTTCAGCCCTGTCATTTATGCAGAAATTTTACTCATCGCCATTTCGTTCGGTGTCAGCCAGGGCGTGCTCTCCGTCTACATCCCTAACCTGTTCCCGGTTGACATAAGGGGTACCGCCACCGGTATCTGTTTTAATACCGGTCGTTTCCTTACTGCAACGGCGGTGCTGTTTGTAGGCGTATTGGTCACGGAATTAGGTGGCTACAGTAATGCACTCTTCCTTTTTTCACTGGTCTTTACAATTGGTTTTATTGTCGTTCTGTTCGCAAGGGACCAGGTGCAGCTGTCGGGGGAGAACACAACCAACGAGACTATTCATCCGGAGGTCGTGGTGGCTGAAAGAACCAACGAAACTATTCATCCGGATGTAGTGGTGCCTAAAACAACCAACGGCATTTATCAAAAAAAATGACTTATGGCTTTTATCGACCTGCAAAATGATTTTCCCGGAATTCGCGGCCCCATGGCTTACCGTCCTGAAACTGCCGGACCGATGAACCAACTGGCCAACGTACTACTGCATGATGAAGACCACACACTCAGCCGGGGCGAGCGTGAATTGATTGGTGCATACGTATCGTCACTCAACAACTGTTTTTTCTGCCAGCAGGTGCACGGTGCCATGGCACAGCACTACCTCGGATGCAGCATGCAATTTATCGATGGGGTGAAAGAAAATCCCGAAGCGATGGACTTGTCCGGTAAAATGAAAAGCCTGCTGGCAATTGCCGCTTCGGTACAGCAGGGAGGCAAAATGGTGACGGAAGCACAGGTAACGCTGGCCCGCGAAAACGGCGCCACTGACCTGGAGATCCACGACACCGTGCTGATAGCAGCCGCGTTCTGTATGTTCAACAGGTATGTGGACGGACTGCAGACCTGGGCCCCGCAGGACCGGCAGGTATATATCGGCCGGGCGGCAATGAATGCAGCCAACGGGTACGCTGACGTAACAAATTAAAACACCATGACCTATATCAACGTAAATGAACAGTACCCGGGAATCCGCTCCCTGCTTGACTTCCGGCCGGAGATTGCAAAACCGCTCGGGGCGCTTGCCAATGTATTACTCCGCGAGGGCACACCTGGCCTGCAGGCAGCGGACCGCGAACTGATCGGCGCACACGTCTCTTACCTGAATGATTGTTTTTACTGCCGGCATTCACATGCCGCCATTGCCTGTGAATACCTGGATGGCCAACAGGAAATGGTCGAGTCGGTCGTCACCGGCAAACAGCACCCGGACATCACACCAAAGATGGCCGCCCTGCTGACAATCGCTGCCAGCGTACAACGAAACGGGAAAGAGGTAACGCAGCATCAGGTAGACCAGGCCAGGAACCAGGGTGCCACCGACCTGGAAATACACGATACCGTTCTCATTGCTGCGCTGTTTTGCCTGTTCAACCGGTATGTCGACGGGCTTTCCGCCAATACGCCGCAAGACCTGTCAACCTATCCCACCCGGGCAAAGGAGGTAGTTGCCCATGGCTATCGTGGACCGCAGCGTGAAACAAACAGCCCATGACAACCAGTAGTTCATTTCATCATCAACCACCAACACAACAATCCATTTTTATTCAATCTCAAAAACGAAAATGAAAAATTACCTGCTTATTTTAACGATGCTGCTTGTTGCTATCAGTGCACAGGCGCAGACCAAAACGATTTCCGGTGTGATCACCGGGCCAGACAAACAACCTTTGCCCAACGTTAACATCACCGTTAACCAATCAACCCAGGGCACCACCACAGATGCCAACGGACGATTCAGCATTACTGTACGCCCACCCGTTAAACTCATGATCAGCGCTGCGGGGTTCCAGACGCGTACCGCAGAGATCACTGCGTCTTCAGCTGAGCTGAGCCTGCAACTGGAAGAAGATGTGGCGCGGCTGGATGAAGTGGTGGTAACCGGACTCGCTACCACTGTCAAACGACGCAACCTCGCCAATGCTGTTGCAAGCATCTCTGCGCGTGAACTGAATGGCGTTGCCCCTGCCCAGACTTTGGACGCCGCCCTCAACGGGAAAATTACAGGCGCCTACATCAACTCCAACTCAGGCGCGCCAGGTGGCGGTCTGTCGATAAAACTGAGAGGCGTCACTTCCGTATACGGAAATACACAGCCACTATATGTGGTAGACGGTGTATTCGTCGATAACAGTTCCACATCGTCGGGCCTGAATGCCGTTACCAGCGCGGCGTCCGGAGGGGCACCGACCGGCAGCCAGGATAATCCATCCAGCCGGATCGCCGACCTCCGTGCGGAAGACGTTGAAAATATCGAAATCCTCAAAGGCGCATCCGCTGCGGCAATCTATGGATCCAAAGCGGCCGCAGGCGTGGTCATAATCACAACCAAAAAAGGAAAACAGGGAAAAACCATGATCAGCGCGTCACAGGACCTTGGTCTTATCAAAGCCAGGAAATTGCTGGGTGTACGTGAATTCAACGGCGACCGGGCAGCAGGCCTTTCCAATGATCCCGCAACAAGTGAAGCGTTGCGGGCGCAGTATGAAGCAGCAAAAGCCGCAGGTCGTATTTACGATTATGAAAAGGAAGTGTATGGTAACACGGGTTTTGCACGTAACAGCGTGGTAAGTATCAGCGGTGGAAGTGAGAAAACAGGCTTTTACCTGTCCGCTTCGCAAAAAGACGAGGAAGGCATCGTGAAAAGGACCGGCTACCGCAACACCGGCATACGGCTCAACCTTGATCACCGCCTGACAGACAATATAAAGATCGGCCTTAGTACAAATTACATCAACTCATCGGCCGACCGCGGATTTAATGGCAATGACAATGCAGGCGTAACCCTGGGCATTGCACTGGCATCAACGCCGCAATTTGCAGAATTGCACCCCGACGCATTTGGTAATTATCCATCCAACCAGTTCGGTGCCTCCAATCCGCTGCAAACAATTGCGCTGATGAAAAACAATGAAGCGGTGAACCGGTTTATCACTGGCTTTAATATCGAAGCGACACTTCAGAAAAATAATAAAAGCACCACACGTTTCATCGGCCGCGGCGGATTTGATTTTTACAACCTTGCCACTACCGCATTGTTTCCAGGCGAACTGCAATTCCAGGTTGTCAACAAGGGAACCTCCATACAGGGCAGTACCCGCAGCCTCAGCACCAACTACATCCTGTCACTCGTCAACCAGCTGAACGTTTCGGGTAAGGTCGCACTCACCACATCTGCAGGTATCACCAGGGAAACGGGCGACTATAACAATATCCTGAACGTGGCTACGCAGGTGATCTCCGGTCAGTCAAACATTGACCAGTCGGGCGCTTTGACAGCCACTCAATTCCGGTCGAAATACCAGAACGAAGGCGTATTTGTACAGGAAGAGGCGGCCATTGCGGATGCTGTTATCCTGACCGGCGGTCTGCGGTTCGACCGTTCATCCAACAATGGTGACCCCGGCAAATATTATGCGTATCCCAAAGCAGGGGTATCGTGGAACCTGACGCGTATGGGTATACTGAAACAGGGTTTCATCAATGATTTCAAACTGCGTGCGGCTTTTGGCCAGGCAAATAATGTTCCTGCCTATGGCAGCAGGTTTACTTCACTGGTTGTCTCCAACATCAATGGTTTTCCAGGTTCACTGGTCAGTATCCAGCAGGGACAACCAGGTATCAGGCCCGAACGTCAGTCTGAATTTGAAACCGGTATTGACTTCAGTGTGCTCGATGGCAGGCTTTCATTCCAGCTGACCTGGTACTCGAAAAAAATAACGGACTTCCTGATGCTCTCCAGCCTTCCATCATCATCCGGCTTTTCCAGCAAGTGGGTAAATGCAGGTGACCTTCGCAACCGTGGACTCGAACTCGGCATGAACGCAAGGCCGGTGTCCACCAGGAACCTGGTCTGGAACACCACCCTGAACTTCTGGAAAAACAGGTCGAAGGTGACAAGGCTTTCTATACCATCTACACCGCAGGGTTCCTTTGGTTATGTATTGGGAAGTTTCCAGATCCAGGAAGGGAAATCAGCCACCCAGATCCTTGGTCTCAACGGAATGGGCGTGGGCCTGCTCGGTGATGCCGAACCCGACTTCCAGATGAATACCTACAATGATATCACTTTCAGGAATAAACTGAGCCTGCGTTTTTTAATGCACCTGAAAGCTGGCGGACAAAACATCAACCTCACCAGCCTGCAGAATGATTTCGGACAAACCAGCAGGGACTTTGATGAGGTTACCAATGAAGCCGGTTTACCCAACGGGATTTACCGGATCAGTAAGGTGGGGACAACAGCTGAGGAATTTGTCCAGAACTCAGGCTACATGCGACTTCGCGAGATCGGGCTTTACTACAGTTTCACCCGTATGCCTGTCAGTTATATCCATGGCATCAGGGTAGGGGTGTCACTCAACAACTGGTGGACGGTCACTAAATACAAATCTTACGACCCGGAAGTTTCCAACTTTGGAACCGGTTTTTCAACCGGTGTGGACGTAGATCCATATCCCGCCGTTAAACGGGCAAGTTTCCACCTGGCAATTGATCTCTAATTTTAAAAAACAACGAACATGCTTAATTTAAAATACCTGCTCGCCGTCACGATTGCAATAACCACGCTGCTGTCCTGCAAAAAAGATTATGGTAACCTGAACAGCCCTACCGTGGAAAGTGTGCTGACCAACGCCACACAAAGCCAGCTGAATAACCTGGTGAGCGGAACCGAGTCCGGAATGCGAAACGCCATTTCATTTTACCTCGACGATATTGGAACTATCGGCCGCGAAGGGTATCGCTTTTCAGGTTCGGAACCACGTTATGTGACAGACCTGCTTGGTTTCAACAGCGGCACACTGAGCAACAGCAACTTTTACATCACCAATCCATGGGCAGCGCGTTACAGGGTTGTGAAGAACTGTAATATCCTGATTGAGGCTGCCGGCAACTCATCGCTCGTTACCGACAACCAGAAAAACGGATATATCGGTTTTGCAAAAACCATTAAAGCTTACCAGTTGCTGATGAATCTTAACCTCACGTACAGCAACGGGATCAGGACAGATGTAAATGATCCGGACAACCTGGGACCGGTTGTCGGATACGACGCATCACTTGCGGCAATCGCAGCGCTGCTGGATGAAGGCAAAACTTCCCTGACCGGGGCTGCCGTGAGTTTTCAGCTGGCCGGTTTTGACAACCTGGACGATGCTGCCGGTCTCATAAAAGTTAACCGCGCAATTGCAGCAAGGGTGGAAGTTTACCGGAAAAACTGGCCCGCCGCCCTCACCGCATTGGGCGAATCTTTTTTTGACCTGACCGGTGATTTGAATGCCGGGGTGTACCATGTCTTTGGCACGGGTTCGGGTGACCAGCTCAATCCCATATTCATCCCGCAGAATACCAACGGGGAAACGAGGGTGGCGCACCCATCCTTTGCCGCCGACATTGAAAGCGGCGATGATCGTATAGCAAAGGCAACGCTGCGCAGTTCAACCGCATCACTCAGCAACCTGAGTTCTGATCGTGATGTGTGGGTATATACCAGCAGTACCGCGCCGATTCCCCTGATCCGTAACGAAGAACTCATCCTCATTTTCGCAGAAGCCAGTATACAATCCAGCCCCGGCGTTGCAGAGGATGCACTCAACAGGATCCGTACCGGCCACGGTCTGGCGGCTTACAGCGGACCATTAACCACAGTAGGCCTGACGGATGAAATGCTGCGCCAGCGCAGGTATTCCCTGTTTTATGAAGGACACCGCTGGGTCGACCTTCGCCGATATGGCCGACTGGCCTCCCTTCCGACTGACCGCGCAGGGGACGACGTTTGGGAAGAATTCCCGTTACCATTGACCGAACAACAATAAACAGTTATGCGAAAAATAATTCTTGTATCAGGACTGATCCTGCTCTTTGCCGCGGAGATCCTTCGGGTATACTTTATCATGCCTTTTCCCGGATCACAACAGTCCGATACCATCGGTATCGCGTACTGGCTCGGTAAGAATATCACGTGGATCCGATTGGTTCTGCTTGCACTGATACTGTACCCGGTGATTTACTCCCTGCGACACAATACAAAATGGAAAACAGTGCTGCTGTTACTTGTACTCGCATTGTATGCAAC
>SDZZ01000144.1 GCA_004173255.1 Chitinophagaceae bacterium
CTATAACGAAGATTGCGGTCGGCTGCCTGCTGATCATTCGGGGGCTGAGCCTTGGTATTCCGTTCCTGAGCCCCGCGTCACATCGAAGCCATACCACTGTGATCCAATGTCATTAGGACTTAGCGTCGCTAGCCCGGACTGCGTTCTGCTGGAAACCTGTGGAATAACCGAACTCCTGGTTATCCTTCAGATCCGTACCAGTGAAAAGGCCGAACCGCAAAACCCGGTAGACCATCCATGCCACAGCAAAAGGGGAAATCGAAAAAATAAAGATGACCAGCTGGTCAAACCTGTTGAGCCCCGAACAAACGGCCGAAGTCAACAAGAGAGCTGTCACCAATAAAACCGGACTGACCTGGAAATTCCGCATAAGCTTGAGTTTAGGTAAATTATCGCAACTCATCCAAAACCTGTGCCTTACTCCCGCTAGTGCAGGAAAAGAGGGGCGGATAGAAATCCGCCCCGAAGTCACCATATATTAACAATGAAAAAACAACTGAACTAAGGCCGGCCCCGTACGGCTGTAATTGCATTGGCAATGGATACCGAAATACTTTCAAGGTTCGATTTTATTACCTGGTCCATGTCGCTTCGCATCGCTTTCCTCCTATCAGGATTTTTTTCCAGCGCCGATCCGATTATCATCATGAGCTTATCCCTCGCAGACAGGCTCCTGTGAATGAGCCGGCCCGGCAAAAAATGAAAAACCGCCCGGTGTGCAAGCTCGGGCGAAATACTTGTCCTGATATATTTTTGCCTTTGCTCTTCTTCCCCCGGCCCACTGGCACATACAATAAAAAAAACAAGCTTCTTGTCCCGCAAGGCGCCGGCCGCTTTGGTCAGCCAGGATTTTATACGGAAACGCCCAATGTAAACCGGGGTACCGATAATGACCAGCGGGTACAGCTCCAGTATTCCCACAGTGAGCCTGTTGTATTGCATTACGGGAAGATGCGTCATTTCACCCAGCCATTCTGCATACTGCCTGGTGGCGCCGTATTTACTGTCATAAATGATGATACCTTCGGGGTTGCCGTCTTTTAGCGACATGTTAAGTATTTTGATTTAGAATAACTTATTTATGGAATGACACTACTGGTACCGGGCAATGAAGAACCAGGAAACGGGTATGGTGATGTCTTAATACCTGATTAACAACTGGGGCCGACTTTGGCATTACAATCAGGATGTCTATGTGATTTTCCGCAACAAAATCTATAATGTCCTGGTCAACATTATGCCCGCTGGTAAAATGAAAGACCGGGCGCAGGTCTTTAAACATTGATTCAAGTATAGCAGCCTGATCCGCAATTTCAGGACGGTGACGCCCAGGATGTCCGGTATTCAGAATATGAAGCACGCCATTGAAGTCACTCACTATAGCACTGATCAGCCCGGCGGGCACAGTTTCCCGTACATCCGACATATCGCAGGCGAGACAGATCCGTGCGGGTGGCGTGAAAGAATATCCCAGCGGCACGGCCATGACCGGCCAGGTGATTTTTTCCGCAGCTTTTCCCGAATGATTACCGAAAAAAAATCGCTCGAGTTTGGAGGTACCCCTGCTGCCCACAATAACCAGGTCCGGATTCGTTAATTCACAAATATGTTCCAATCGTTTGAAAAAATCACCGGTATCCACATAACATTCGATAAAGCCGTCACCCTCCATACGCAGGGCCAGCTCCGTTCGCCGGTCATTGAGTATTTCCCACGCGTGCTGCTCCAATGATACCAGATTGACGAGGGGCGCATCTGCAAAGGTCGGGGGCAGTTCACACACATGAAATAATACCAGGGTACTCCTGGTAAATAGCGCAAGGTCAGCAGCATACCGCATGGCGTTTTCAGAAGCTGGTGAAAAATCAACGGCAACAAGTATTTTTTCCATATTTCAGCATTTAGTTATTAGCCAAAAAGGGCCGGATAAAAATCCAGCCCGAATTTCTCCGAATTGGCCGTAAAACCAGCCTGAATGTACCGGCCGGATTTCTAAGGATTAGTGATTTCCATCCGGTGTCGAACTGATCCTGGTCAGCTTCGGTATCAACACTTGAATAACATGGAGAAACCAGTGTCAGACTATCACGCCCCAACAGCTCTCATATGATGCGTTTCCAAAAAGTGAAAGTGTCAGGGAACAATTGCAGGATTCACAGGAACTCGCCGTTGTCATTTGCTTTAACGCGCATCCGTTTGTCACCGTTTTCAAGCAATAATTTATAAACTTTTTTTGCGCCTTCCCCTTCGTAATAATTAACGAGGTACACATCCTTTGAAATATGCCAATTGGGGAAACGGTCTACTACAGCATCGGCAACCGCTTTTGGTAACTTGACATCCTTGTATTTTTCTGCAGTACGTAACAGCTTTCCGTTCTGGTCGTAAGTTGCCAGCATTTCGCCCTCAGGTATGATAAATGAAATGAAATAGGTATCATACTCTTCCTCATAATAATCGGATTTTTTTACATCGTACGCAGCGGCCTTATGCTCAAGTAGTTTTGCAGGCCTGGGAGTTTCAGCATTGTCCACGGTCCGGAGATATTTATATTTAGTGGCAATCAACCTTATTTCCGGAAGGGTATCCTGCGACAGCGCAGGTAATGCAGATCCGAGAAGGCAAAACATAACGGGAATAATAAAAAGTATAAATTTCATGATTTTATGTTTGAGTTTTTGAAATGAATTGTCCAGTCCCGAATGTCACCCAGGTGATATGTATTCTGGACAACATCCATCAGAACACATCATGATCTTTATCAATCAGGAAATCAGCTCCCACAACAAGTACACCCCCATGTTTACCAGTTTACACCGATCTGTAACAGACCGTGATTCCGGCCGATGCACAAAGAAGGCCGGATAGACATCCAGCCCGTTTTATTCCAATATCCGTGAAAAACCTGTTCAAAACTATGGGTGGTCGCCGCACATATCTATGAGCATGATTTCCGGTACCATTGATTGTAGTCAGGTTAACGATTAATCCTCCCTGCCGACTGATGAACGTCATTGTATGGGTTGATTCAGGTTACCCCTCCCCCGCCGCCAAAAGATAACTTCACCCTGCCGAAAAATTTCGGCGGGAATAGAATGGACTCACTTACTCACATTGCCCTGGGCGCCTGCATTGGAGAAGCATTTGCCGGAAAAAAAATCGGCAGGCCGGCGTTAGCCTGGGGCGGCCTCGCCCACTCCTTGCCCGACATTGACTTTCTTTCCGGGCTATGGCTGGACGCACCTGCTGCGTTGCTTGCGCACAGGGGCATTACCCATTCCTGGTTCTTCGTGTTAGTCGTATCAGCATTGTTAGTTTTCCCTTTCAGGCTCAGCCATCCAAAAAGGCAAATGAAGAGCGGTTTTGTTTTCCTGTTTTTCTCTTCGGCCATGGGACTGCATATCCTGCTGGATTCATTAAACAATTATGGAACCGGCTGGTGGGAACCATTTAACCACACCAGGGTTTCCTTCAATACTTTATTTGTAGTCGATCCGTTATTTTCCATCGTTCCCGGGATTTGTTTTTTAATACTCGTGATACGGCGGGCAACAGCCGGTCGGCGGGCAGTGGTATGGAAAACAGGCCTAACCGTACCTGCGATTTACATTATGATTTCGTTTTTTTTCCGGGAAATAATACAAAGTGATGTGAGCAGGATCCTTGCGCGGCAGGGCATCAGCTACGAGCGCTTTATGACTGCCCCGGTTCCTTTCCAGACAGTTCTTCACTACACCGTTATACAGTGTGAAGGCGGATATTATATCGGCTACAGGTCAATATTCGACAAACAGGAAAACCTTCAGCTTTGTTATATCCTGCAACGAAAAGGGCTTCTTGAGTTAACCAATGAGCCGTCTGATGCAGAGCTGTTGCGGCTTTTCTCACAGGGCTATTTTTCTGTTGACAGCATTGGTGATGACCTGTATTTCCACGACCTCAGGTTCGGTGAAATCCAGGGATGGACCGGTACCTACAAGGGTCCCATTTTTTCATATAACCTGTCGGGCGGAAATGATCCTCTGGTCCTGCAGCGTGGCAGGTCGGCCGACTTGAACCTGGCCGGCCTCCGCAGTCTCTGGAAACGGATGAAAGGGCTCTGAAGGACCAGAAAATTAAATCATTAAACATGAAAGAGAAATACCTTACTCACCTGCTTCAAAGTGAAAATGAACAACTACAAAAGCTCAACCACATTGTACTTCGATCACTGGAAGAGGAAAAGCTGCTTTCCGGGAAGCTGGCCGAATTTGAAGATTCACACCTGACAGCAGGTGAACGCCTTTCTGATAAAGTAGCGTTGTTCGGCGGAAGCTGGCTATTCATCATTTCATTCCTCGTTTTGATGGGAAGCTGGATAGCTTTCAACGTCTCGGCAAAGAAAGCTCAGTTCGATCCGTACCCATTCATACTTCTAAACCTGATCCTTTCCACAGTTGCCGCGCTCCAGGCACCACTGATTATGATGAGCCAGAACCGCAGAGAAAAAAAAGACAGGAAACGTGCCGAAAACGATTACATGGTTAACCTTAAGGCGGAAGTTGAAATCCGAAATATGCATGAAAAACTGGACCTGCTGATTGCCGATCAGATGAAAACACTGTTTGAAATCCAGAAAGAACAGATCTCCCTGATGGAAAAAATTGGCGACTCACTTGACAGGTCGCGGGAGACGGAAATCAGTGGTAAAAATATTATTATATGATCCGGGGGCTGACCGATACACAGGTAACGGAAGCGCGTGCAAAGTTTGGTCCTAACGTGTTGTTGTCCCGCACGACAACAACCTGGAGCAACAGGTTGTTGTCAGTTGTCCGCGAACCGATGGTCATCCTGCTGCTATGTGCGTCAGTGGTTTATTTTATTTCAGGAGAACTGACAGACGCGTTATTTATGCTCGCAGCCATTGTGCTGGTGTCGCTTATATCGGTGTATCAGGAACAGAAAGCTGACCTTGCACTGACCACCCTGAACAAACTCAACCCGCCCATGGCTACCGTTATACGGGAAGGCCAGATTTCCCTGATAAAACGGGAGGACGTTGTGGCCGGCGACACCATGCTGTTGGAGGAAGGCAAACAGGTTCCTGCAGACGGTTTGATTGTGGAATCGAACGACCTTTTTATAGACGAGTCCATTCTTACAGGAGAATCAGCACCGGTGTACAAAAACCATGAGCATTCATCAAACCAGGTTTCGATGGGAACTATCGTTACTTCCGGCAGGTCCTCCGCAGTTGTCACTGCAGTTGGCAATGAAACCAGGATTGGGCGGATCGGCCTGAGCATCGAGAAAATCACGTCAGTAAAAAGTCCCCTTGAAAACCAGCTGAGGTCACTGACGAACAAAATGATGATCACAGGTGGTATTGTATTTCTCGCGATACTATTTTTAAGTTTTGGCATCACCAGCGATTTCCTCGGCAGCCTGCTGACTGCGTTGACCCTGGCAATGAGCATAATACCTGAAGAGATACTCGTTGCCTATACCAGTTTTATGGCTTTGGGCGCATGGAGGCTCATGAAGCAGGGGATAATCGTAAAAAATATCCGGACTGTGGAAACCCTTGGAGCGGCAACCGTAATCTGTGTAGACAAGACAGGCACTATCACAGAAAACAATATGCAACTCACGATGCTCTACGCGGTCGGCGACCTGGGACTCGTTTATGCAGATTCTGCATTAACCGATGCAGCAAGGAATTTGATAACCACTGCCATGTGGGCCAGTGAACCAATCCCGTTCGACCCCATGGAGAAAAGCATTCATGCTGCTTATAAACTTTTCGCAGTTCCGGACCAGCGACCTTTTTACTCAATGTACAGGGAATACCCGCTTGGTGGCATTCCGCCAATGATGACACATGTATTCCGGGGACCGGATAACCGGGAGATAGTTGCAGCCAAAGGTGCGCCTGAAGCCTTTCTTAATAATTGCGAGCTGGAGGGGGCAGAAAAAGAAAAAATAACAACTATCCTCCAGACGCTTACCCGGTCAGGCTACCGGGTGCTTGGTGTAGCCCAAGGTGAGGGAGGGATTACGTTTCCTGAAGCACAACAGGATATTCCATTACAGCTCAAAGGGCTGCTTGCATTTTATGACCCCCCAAAGAAAAACATAGCGAACGTCCTCCAGAGCTTTTACAATGCCGGCATCGGAGTGAAAATGATAACCGGTGACAATCTCAGCACAGCTGAGTCAATTGCATCGCAGGTTAAATTCAAAGGAGCGACAAACGGCATAACCGGAGACGAATTACTCCGGGAGGACAAGAGAACACTTGCCGAAAAAGTAAATGATTTTCAGGTTTTCAGCCGGATGTATCCTGAGGCGAAGCTCAGGATCATTGAACAATTGAAAACTAATGGGGAAATAGTGGCAATGACAGGAGATGGCGTCAATGATGGTCCGGCCCTTAAGGCTGCCAGCATCGGTATTGCCATGGGCAAAAAAGGTACTGAAATCGCAAGGGATGCCGCAGGCCTCATCCTTATTGATGACGACCTGGGTAAAATGGTAGATGCGATCGCAATGGGACGTCGTATCCAGACCAACCTCAGGAATGCCATACGCTATATTATATCTATCCATATCCCTATAATTCTTATTGTCCTCGTCCCCTTGCTTGCCGACTGGCAATACGCAGTATTGTTCTCACCTGTACACATTATTTTCCTTGAGTTGGTTATGGGTCCTACCTGTTCCATTGTATTTGAGAACGAACCGATCAGCAAAGATGTGATGGCACGGAAACCCCGAACGCCTGGTCAGCCATTCCTGGGCAAAGCCGAAATGGTTATAAGTATGCTTCAGGGCCTGGCGATCACCGTTGCGGCTCTTGCGGTTTACTGGCAGGGCCTCAGGCAGGGACTGGCAGAGGAAGTTATACGGACCATGGTATTTGTAACGCTGATCTCCGCTAATATATTCCTTACCCTGGTTAACCGGTCCTTTTATCATTCGATGTGGTCGACTCTCCGGAAACGGAACCTTCTGATGACACTGATCCTTTTCCTGGTTGTCCTGCTGACCGCGATGCTCCTCACGGTCCGGCCACTCACCTCCCTTTTCGGATTACATCCGCTGACAGGCATTGAGCTCCTCGTGAGTTTCCTTGCAGGCTTCCTTGGAGTCAGCTGGTTTGAAGTAATGAAACTTTACAAGCGAAGAAAGCATCCCCTGCCCTACTCCTCCAGCTAAGCCTGTGGTAACAACTGCGTTGACAAATATCAGCCGCCCCGCTGAAGGGGCTCATAGCTGACTAACTGCTTGTATACGATTTTCGTACCCTAAAAACAAGATCATGACAGCATCAATAAAAATACAAACCACAATCATGCCTGCAGAACAGGAAGCCAGGATCGTGAAGATAAGCACGCGGGTGGAAAAACAACTGGCAGTAGGCCAGCGACAACTCCCTCCTGCACTGCCACTTCCGCTGTTCTATACCAAACCGATCTTCCGGGTGAAAAAACATGATTTCCTTTGATGCGCGGGCAAAAAAAACCACCCGTTCCAGGAAACGGGTGGCGGCAGGAAGAGCCGGTTACTTTACAGGGATTTGTTTGACTCCCTGTTTCTTTGCCCCTTCGCTTTTAGGCAACGTGAGCCGGAGGACTCCTGCATCATAAGTTGCACCAATTTGATCCTTGTCAACTTCCTGCGGAAGATTGAACGACCTGCTGAATGATGTATAACTGTACTCCCGGCGACTGTACTCTTTTTCATCTCTTTCCGACGATTCTTCTTTCTCACTGCTGACCGTAAGCATATCGCCCGTAACATCAATTTTAAAGTCATCCTTTGACAATCCAGGAGCGGCAAGGTTTACGACATAGGCTTTATCAGTTTCGTTAACATTTGCCGCGGGCATCGACGAGACCCTGCCCGTAAAGCCGATGGGACCCTCAAACCAGTCATTAAACGGACGCAAAAGATCGTTGAACATGGTTGGCATTTTTTCAACCCTGTTCATTAAAGTTCTTGTTGACATAAATTAAGTTTTTAGTTAAGAAGTCACTACAAAGAAAAGTAATGCGGACACTGCAGGACAGAACACCGGTCATAACAAAGAATGATTACGATCAGATGAGCACTCTCAGGAAAAGCCCCGTGGTATAACACGAAAAAGCTGTTGTTATTCAACAGCTTTTTTTATGATCTCCGGTGCCAAAGCCTGACCGGCCGGTCGATCGCGAACTATTTATTATGGGCAATAAACAAAGGCACCTTTGTTTCTTCCAGCAGGATGTCGGCCATGCTGGGCCGGAACCAACGTGACACTTTGCTGCGTTTATAGGCCCCCAGTACAACCAGTGTAGACCCTTCTTCTTTTTTTAATCTGCGGAGAATGGTTGATTCCGGATCCCCGTGAAGAACGATATATTTTGTTCCCGGCAAATGGTTATCCATAAATTCCTTCATGAGTTTGTCCTCGGGCATTTGTATTCTTTCCGGCAACTGGTTTACAAACAACGTCTCTGACCTGGTACCCAATAGGGATGAAAAAGTATAGTCAAACATTTTTATAGCATAAACCGAAGACGGATCGCCATCATAAAGGAATATGATCTTTTCCATTTTAGTATATACATGGGGAACTACCAGTACCGGGCACTGGGCATCCGCCAGCAACTGCCGGATAAACATGGTAGGAGGCTTTTCCGGATGATTGGTCAGAGTTTCTGATTTGTCAATCACGAGAAGGTCGGCATAAATACTTTCCCGGATAAGTTCCTGGATTGCGAAACTCTGGTCGTGATGGATGAGATAATCAATGCCCGCCGTTTTACAGGCTTTTTCAAAATCGGCAACTGCTGCCGATCGGGTTTTTGCATCCTTCAGTTCCAGTTTTTCCTGTTGCACAGTTATATTGACGGACTCTTCGCTGATGAGGTCGTAAATCCTGTAGGAATTATAACCAAAGTCGTCAAGAAAAACCGCCACCAGGAGCGACTTTGTCTTTGAGGCAAGTTCGATCGCAAAATCCCTCGTGGATGTTGACGGCCGTAAACCGTCGATTGCTGCAATAATTTTTCGCATGGTCTGGCTTTAGGTGTGAGTAAGAAAAACAGGCTGGGTGATGGTATTGAGCAGGAGATCCGCCCGGCTTGGATGGATCACACGCGAAAAGGCACTTCGTCCATAGGCCCCCATCACCACAAAAATATTTTTCCGTTTAAACAGGAAGTCAAACATCCTGTCTTCAGAATTCCCCTGGAGAACCTGGACGCCGATCGCCGAATAATGGTCCTGTAACCACTTCTGGCACATATCCCGCTCAAACCCCTGCCATTCCCCGGTTCGATTTACATAGAGAAGGCTGACTTGTTTATCAGCCAGTTCCGGAAACAGGTATGTGAACTGTTTCATGGCAAATACGGAGGCGTCATGGCCATCATAGGTGAAAACCACTTCATCTATCCCGGCAAAAGACTCCGGACTGATAACAACCGGGCACTTTATCCTGGCCAGGCAAGTGCGCACAAAACCGGAAGGCACTCCGTCAAATTCACTGAATGTAAGTGTGGCTTCCATAACCACAAGATCTGCGTAAAGGGAGGAGGCTACCAGGTCGTCGGCCGGGAAAGTGTCACCCCTGCCCACCGTACACTTCACACCTTCCTTTTCACAGGTATTTTTCACCAATTCTATATTTGCGAAAATTGTCCTGTTGCGATCGAGGCTCTGCTGGCTGAACTGGTCAGGTTCCCAGTCCAGTTCGATTATTCCATGCT
>SDZZ01000623.1 GCA_004173255.1 Chitinophagaceae bacterium
TCATCATATTAGCGGCCCTTGCCGGATTTGGAATCAACGCCCATGCGCAGCTCAACGCGGCCGGCTCGCAGTACTACGTGAACCGCTATATCGCAAATCCGGCCTTTGCGGGCTTTGCAAAGGGGCTAAACCTGAACGGGGGCTACCGGACGCTTTGGAACAACATTCCCGGGGCGCCCGTATCGCAGAACCTGACAGCGGACTACGGATTCGAGCGGGTAGGTCTGGGACTGAGCCTTTACAACGAAACGGCGGGGCTTTTCCGCCAGACCAGGGTAGTTGGTACCTATGCCTACCGACTGGACCTTGAGAACGGCAGGAAACTGCAGTTCGGTGTTTCGGCGGGCGTGCTGGACCAGCGGATCAATACCGCTGACTTGGTAGGGACCGGTGGGGACGCGGTAATAGGCAACTACAACGATAGGGAGCTTTATTTCGACGGGGACTTCGGTACGGCCTATACCGATGGCAGGCTGAGCGTGGAGGCGGCCCTTCCCAACCTGAAAAGGCTTTTCGGAAGGGAAGAGCAGACGGTGGCCGACGAGGCGACGTTCTATGCCGCGGCAAGCTACCTGTTTTCCATTTCCGGGGGAGGCGTTGGCGCCGAACCGAAGTTTGTCTTCAGGGGCGTAAGGGGATTTGACAACATCTGGGATGCGGGCATGCAGCTGTCGATTGCGGACAGGCAGGTGTTCTTTACCGGGATCTACCACAGTACCGAGAACGCAACGTTCGGTCTGGGCATGGACCTGAAAAGGAAATATCTGATCAACGTGCTGTATACCAGTGAGACTTCCGCCCTGAGGACCTATGCCAACGGGAGTTTCGAGCTAAACCTGCGGGTAGCCTTCGGAAAATAGGAAGCTTTCAGAAAATATAAGAAGACCCATGGGCGTAAGCACATGGGTCTTTTACTATAATATGGATATCCAACTTATTCTTGGATGATTGACGGTTATTCTTTGCATTTACTGGTCACCAAAAGCTGGATAAAAAAAATCTATTTACCGGGCACCATGTTTTCAAATACTGGAGAATAGTAGTCCCTGAGCTGACCTGCATCATAATGTTCCCATTATCCATGGTGTGCTTTGTCGACAAGCAGGTCCTCTTTGTTGCGGTACTGGGAAATATTTCGGGCGAATGGTGCCTAAATGTTCCGGATGGTTCAAATAATACGGTAGAAAAATGGTTAGTAGATGCAAAGCTTTATATTTGTATCAGCATACCCGCACGTACAGCTAGCTAAAGTGATTAATGGAAACCAAAATCTTAAAGCCGCAGCATGAGCTGCTGAAAGGATACATAGCGTATTTTCTCTTTCTGGACAAGCGTGACAATAAGCTGGTTAACTATACCACCTTCCCCAATAATAACCTTTGTCTGGCTATCTATAAACAGAACAAGGTAAACTATACCAGGGACTCGAAAACCAATTCCTGTAAAATTGAGGAGAGTGATCGGCTGTTTTCCAGCAGGATATACGGCTTTCATGCAATGCCTTTCAACGTTGATCTCCAATCGCCCATGGATCAGGTTTGTATAATCTTTCATCCTTCCGCTTTAGCTGTCTTTACAAAAGAAAGCCTTCTTGAACGGCAAAGCTCGGATAGCGTATTCGAGGATTTATTCCAGTTAAAGGACAGGTTTGCCCTCGAGCAACTTTTTGAGCAAAATGACGTAATGGAAAGAGCAAGGATTTTGGAAAGACTATTGTTGGGCCGACTGGTGTACGGCATTCCGGCAAAAGTTCAGGAGGCGTTTGAATGCATAGTTTCGGCAGGCAACTTAAATGCACAAGTGGGCGTTGAGTCGCTTTGCAGCAAATTGAAAATAAGCGATACCACGCTTTTTCGCCTCTTCAAAACGCACTTGGGACAGAACCCCCAACAATTTATCAAAACTTACCGGTTCAGAAAAGTATTGCCGTTTGTGCTGGACCAGAGCAAATCGCTCACCCAAACCGGCCTGGAGGGCCATTACTACGACCAGCCCCATTTTATAAGCAATTTCAGGACCTTTACCGGAATGGCTCCAGGAAAACTGCGCCAACAGGTTTCCCTGCAGCAGGATGAACTTGCCTGGGTCTACAAAGAAAGTCAGGCCGAATGATTC
>SDZZ01000624.1 GCA_004173255.1 Chitinophagaceae bacterium
AGGAAACCTGTATGGCCTGAAACCCGAAACCGGACGATACGATGCAAGTGAGATGCTCAGTTTTATAAATAATGGGAAGGGCGTATTCAGTTACCTGCCCAACCAGCGATCGGGGATCCGGTCGGCCGGTGAAATCCGTGACCTTAAACCAATAACGACCAGCGCCGGAAGCTTACTCCTTGTGGCAAGGAATAATGACGGGCTGCAGGTCTTCCAACGAAACAAATGAACAGGATCCAGGTTGTATTTTTTGCCGTGCTGTCAACAGTACTTTTTTCGTGCTCGGAAAAGGAACAGCCACCGCTGTTTGAACGGGTGGAGGGGAAAGAGAGTGGTATCCAGTTCCGGAATGATCCCATGAAGGGCGATTCACTCAACTTCCTCGATTACCTCTATTACTACAATGGCGGAGGTGTGGCGGCAGGTGATGTCAACAACGACGGGTTGCCCGATCTTTTTTTCACCGCAAATAATAAGGGGGGAAATAAACTATACCTCAATAAAGGGGGCTTCCGGTTTGAGGACATCACGGCATCGGCCGGGGTAGCCGGTACGGCCGACTGGAGCACCGGCGTAACCATGGCCGATGTGAATGGTGATGGCTGGACCGATATCTACGTAAGCGTGGTCAGTGGTAAACTCGGGCTGCATGGCAGGAACCAGCTTTACCTGAACAACCGGAAAGGTGGTTTTACCGAAGAGGCGAAAAAGTATGGTCTTGATGTGGAAGGTTATTCGACCCAGAGCGCTTTCTTCGATTATGACCATGATGGCGATCTTGATTGTTACCTGCTTGCACAGTCGTCGCACTCGGTTGAAATGTATCGCGATACCAGCCTGCGCAGGATGCCCGGTGATAAGGCAGGTGATCACTTATTCCGCAATGACAACGGCCACTTCACAGACGTTACGCAGGCCGCCGGCATTTACAACAGCATACTGGGGTATGGCCTGGGCCTGGCAGTGGCCGACCTCAACAATGATGGATGGGATGATCTGTATATCGGCAACGACTTCCATGAGAACGACTACTACTATGTGAACCTGGGTAACGGAACATTCAGGGAGAGTGGCGCTTCCGCATTTGGCCATTACTCCCGCTTCAGTATGGGAAATGATATTGCAGATTACAACAATGACGGGTTGCCTGATATTTTTACAGCCGATATGTTGCCGGGCGAGGAAAAATACCTGAAGACGTACAGCGGTGGTGATGCGCTGGACATTTACCGATACACCATAGAAAAAAATGGGTTCCAGAACCAGTATTCCCGCAATGCCCTGCAGCGGAACCTTGGAAGCGACGCGGGTTTCAGCGAAGTTGGTTTACTGGAAGGAGTGGCGGCAACCGACTGGAGCTGGAGTCCGCTCCTGGCCGATTTTGACAATGACGGTAACAAGGATCTGTTTATTTCAAACGGGATTGTAAAACGCCCGGTCGATCTTGATTATGTAAAGTACATCTCCAATTCACTCGTTAAAAAAGAGCTGGCTGGTTCATCGCGGCTGGACGAACAGGCCCTTGCCATGATGCCCGACGGGAAGGTGCACAATTATATTTTCAGTGGAAGCAGCACGGGAAAATTTACCGACCGCAGTGCAGACTGGGGAATGATGAGGGAAGGTTATTCGAACGGGGCAGTGTATGCAGACCTTAACAATGATGGCCTGCTTGACATTGTTACCAACAACATCGGGGAAGAGGCGGGTATCTGGAAGAATAGTTCAACTGTTAACCATTACTGGCTCGGCATACAGCTGGTGGCGGATACCGGCAATACTTCGGGCATCGGCGCCAGGGCCTGGCTGTACCAGCAGGGGAAAATGCAGTACCAGCAACTATCGGCCACCAGGGGTTTCCAATCGTCCGTTGTTCCGGTATTCCATTTTGGTTTGGGGGAAAATGAGCAGGTGGACAGTATCCGCATTGTATGGCCCGATTTTTCAACTGCGCTGCTGACGCGGGTGGAGGCCGATACATTATTAAAAGTAAGCTACCGTTCCTCCGACCGCTTTGTTTATCCGCCCCCGCCGGCAACCCCTTTCAGTGATGTGACTGCCGGAATGGGTATCAGGTGGAAACACCAGGAGAACGACTATAATGATTTTAACAG
>SDZZ01000625.1 GCA_004173255.1 Chitinophagaceae bacterium
CAGGCAGCCGGCCGTCCAGCCCACGCTGCGCCGCAGCCATTGCCCCGGCGTGAGGGGCATCTGAGAAATACTGTTCATGCGTGAAAAACTTTAATGCGTGTTGAGCGAGAATTCCGAAGTCACAACCGGCAAGGCGCGGCCTCGCGCCTGACGACGAATGCGGGTTAATACCGCTGCTTTGATGCCTGCTTCGTTACACAGCCTGTAAAATTCATAAATACCCGTTACCGTATTGATATCGGTCAGTGCCATAGCCGTTACCCCACAAGCGGCGGCAAGCGGTATAAGGTCTGCAACCGGTATCGTACCGTAGCGCAGGCTGTGAAAAGAATGGCAGTTGAGGAACATTTTAAAGGGCTTTAGGTTTCAGGAATGCACCGTTGCAGCGCATCACGGCATTGGCTCCAAAACGGTTTTTGATCTTGTCCATCGCCTGATAGAGTGACATCATTTCCACGGTATCTTCAAACATATTGATCTGGTAGGTACCGCGTACCAGCCCGCTAAAGCGCACACCGACAAGGCGCAGGCTCATGCGCCGGTGGTACAACTTTTCAAAAAGATCCAGCACCGCCTTAGTCAGGGTATGGTCAGCAGAGGTATAATCAAGGGCGACCTGTCGGGTTTCTGTATCAAAATTGGAATACCGGATCTTGACCGTAACCGTCGAAGTTAGCCAGTTCTCCTGTCGGAGCTGATAGGCCAGTTTTTCGACCATGCCACAGAATACTGCCCGTAAAAAATGCCCGTCGGTAGTGTCCTGATGGAACGTGTCTTCGGTAGAAAGCGATTTGCGCTCACGGTGCGGTTCCACCGGGGTATTGTCAATACCATTAGCTTTTTTCCATAGTTCCAGGCCGTTCTTGCCAATCATCTCCTGCAATACCTGTCCCGGCATTTCGGCAAGTGTTTGTATGTTACGAATGCCAATACGGGATAACAACGTAAAGGTGGCATTACCCACCATAGGGATCTTACGGATGGAAAGCGGGTTAAGGAATTGCTGCACCTGTTGGCCCGATATTTCAAGGTTGCCTTTAGGCTTTCCCTCCCCGGTGGCGATCTTCGAAACCGTTTTGTTTACCGATAATGCAAAGCTGATTGGCAGACCGGTTTCGTGGGTGACTTTCGCGGCCAACTCATTCGTCCATTTATAGGCACCATGGAACTTGTCCATCCCGGTAATGTCCAGGTAGTGCTCGTCAATAGATGCCTTTTCTACGACGGGTGCCTTTTCCTCTATGATTTGGGTAACAGTGTTGGAATAACGGGAAAACAATTCCATATCGCCCTTTACAATTTTTGCTTCAGGGCAAAGCTTTAGTGCCATTTTAATCGGCATGGCCGAGCGTACGCCAAACCAGCGCGCCTCGTACGAACAGGAAGCCACCACACCACGGTCACCACCCCCTACAATAAGGGGAATCCCTTCCAAATCAGAGTTTTGAAGCCTGACGCAGGATACGAAAAAGGTATCCAGGTCCATGTGCACAATAGCGCGTTCCATAATCAATCCATTTTGTACCCCACAAAATTAGGATAGATATTACCAAAATAGTTTATATTTGTCGGGATAAATAATCCCAAAACGCTTATGTCTTTATTCTCTGACAATATCAGGCACCTCCGGATGAAAAAAGAAGTCTCGCAGGAAAGTGTTGCTGAGCGCCTTTCTATTTCACGTGATATCCTTGCAAAATACGAGCAGGGAAAGTCGCAGGCCCCGTATGAAAACCTCATCAAACTGTCTCGGTATTACCACGTCAGTATTGACTTGTTGTTGACCGTTGACATCCGTAAAATCGATATGGACGGGCTAATACAACTGGACGATAACCGTATCGTACTCCCCATAACTGTTGACCAGAATGGTGGGAACCTTATTGAGATCATCCCACAAAAAGCAAAGGCGGGTTATCTGAGCGGCTACAGTGACCCTGAATTTATTGAAAGCCTGCAGCATATTGCATTGCCTTTTTTACATAACGGTAAATACCGTGCATTTCCCATCGAGGGCCGGTCGATGCCGCCGTTCCAGGAAGGCAGCTTCATTGTCGGTGAATATGTTGAGCATTTAGAGCATATTAAAGATGGCCAGACATACATCATGC
>SDZZ01000626.1 GCA_004173255.1 Chitinophagaceae bacterium
ACTTGAGGGCGGGTATAATACCATTAAGGACATATCCCAGGGGAATTTCAGCCTGCATAAAGTCTTCCTGGACGGGCTGATGCAGGTAAGCCCGACGGTGCGCAATTATTACAAGGCCGCAGAGATTGTAGACTACCAGTTAAAGCTGGTCCGTGAATACCGCTCGGCTTACGACCGGTTCCGGGCAGATAACAATTTCAACGCGCAGGAGCTTGGCTATCTGGGCAGGGTTTACGACAACCTGCTGCAAGAAAGCCTGCGCAACCTGGATGAACTGCTCCTGGTCATAACCGCAGGACAGGCACGTATGAGTGATGATGAGCGCCTCCAGGCCATCGACCGCATCCATGCGGAGATGGCAGACAAGCTTATGTTTTTGCGCAGCTTCAATAACGATACTTCAGTGCTCGCCCTGCAACGGGCAAAGGAGCGCAACGATGCCCGCGCATCGAAAAAGGCCTATGGTATAAACGACTAAACCACCTTACTATGAAACTACTAAGAAAAACTGCTTTTGCAGCAGTTGCAGGATTGCTATTGCCTTTTTGCACGTTTGCCCAGGGTGTTGGGCCTGAACTTCAGAGCATGCATGGGGTACTGGAAGAACTCTATGATGAGATGATCCCATTGTGCAGCCAGCTCATTTCCGTCGGGCAGGGCATCGCCGGCTTTGCCGCGCTATGGTACATATCGTCCCGCATCTGGAGGCACCTTGCCAACGCCGAGCCCATAGATTTCTACCCACTGTTCCGTCCGTTTGCCCTGGGTTTCTGCGTGCTGATGTTCCCATCGGTATTGGGGCTTATCAATGGGGTGATGCAACCTACCGTTACCGCAACAGCCGCTATGGTGGAAGGATCCAACAAGGCTATTGAACGCCTACTGGCTGCAAAAGAGGCCGCTATTAAAGAAACAGACCCCTGGAAAATGTACGTGGGCACTGATGGGGAGGGTGACCGTGAGCGTTGGTATAAGTACACCCATGAAGGTGCCGACCCGGCTGATGAGGGGCTGTTTGAAGGCATCGGCAATGACATCAAATTCGCTATGTCAAAGGCCTATTACAATTTCAGGAACTCGGTAAAGGAATGGATGAGCGAAGTGCTGGAGGTATTATTTCAGGCGGCGGCGTTGTGTATTGATACCCTGCGAACCTTCCAGCTCGTGGTACTTGCCATACTCGGGCCATTGGTATTCGGACTTTCCGTTTTTGACGGTTTGCAGCATACCCTAACCGCATGGCTTTCCCGATATATCAACATCTTTTTATGGCTGCCGGTGGCCAACATTTTCGGTGCCATCATCGGGAAGATACAGGAAAAAATGCTGGAAATGGACCTTGCGCAGATTGCCGATCAGGGCGATACCTTCTTCAATAAGCAGGACGTTGCATACCTCATTTTTATGATCATCGGTATTGTAGGGTATTTCACAGTGCCGTCGGTTGCCAACTACATCGTCCATGCTGGTGGCGGGGGCGCATTACAGCAAAAAGTGACCGGCATGCTCAGCAGTTCCTACCAGACAAGTTCTTCAATGGCATCTGCGGCTGGTGGATTTGTACTCGGTTCAGCAAATGACGGTGCAAAAGTAGTTGGGGATGGTGCGAAGGTGGCCGGTGAAGGTGCAAAAGGTGCTGCGGGGTATATGGGCGATAAACTACGAGGCAATACATAAAGAAAGGAGGAAATCATGTTCACAAAAATGAAAAATATCGATACGGCGGTACGCCACTTAAAAACATTCAGCATTGCAGTGGATTTAGGCTGCGTGGCCATTTGCTGTTTCGCGGTCTGGAAAAGCTTTGCCCTGGTCTCAGAGATGCAGTCAAGGGTGTATATCCTTTCCGGCGGTAAGGCACTGGAGGCCTTTTCAGCAGGCAGGAAAGACAACGTACCGGTGGAGGCGCGCGACCACATAGAGACGTTCCACGAGCTATTCTTCACGCTCGATCCCGATGACAAAGCGATAGTGACAAACACCACAAAAGCGCTTTACATGGCAGATGGCAGCGCCAAACGGGCATACGATGACCTGAAGGAAAACGGCTATTATGCCGGGCTGATATCAGGTAATGTAAGCCAGACGATCAGTGTGGACAGTGTAATGG
>SDZZ01000627.1 GCA_004173255.1 Chitinophagaceae bacterium
ATATCACCCCCCTCCTCATAGGCGGTGAAATGATAGTCGAGGTAGATGCGGTCGGGATCCGCATCCCCGCTGCTCCCCGGCTCGTGCTGGTTACACGCGGCTAAAGCAATGACCAGCAAGCTGCTAATGAACTTAATCGTGTATCGCGTTTTAAAAATCATGGCGCATTCCTGTTTAATCCAACCGGACGGGAAAGTAACCCAAAAACCACAACTATCTATTATCTTTGTCGGCCTCTGTCAAATTGGCTAACAGTGCGCTGTAGCACCCTTTTTGAGAGACTTGCAGTTCGAACATTTTTTTTATTTTCTACCTATCCCATAACCCGTAATCATGCTTGGTATTATTTCGAAATTATTTGGCGGTAATAAATCAGACAAGGACGTTAAGCGGATCCGGCCCCTCGTGGAAAAGACCAACCAGTTCTTCACCAGCTACGCAAGCCTGACCAATGACGAACTCCGGTCGAAGACCGCTGAGTTTCGCCAGCGGATCCAGGATCACCTGAAAGAAGCAAACGAAGAGATCGCCGGCCTGAACACTAAGGCCGATGCCCTGCCATTCAACGAACTCAATGAAAAGGATGCGATTTACCAGGAAATCGACAAACTGAAAAAGGACAAGAACAAAAAGATAGAGGAAGTGCTGGAAGAAATCCTCCCGGAAGCCTTTGCAGTGATCAAGGAAACATCCCGTCGTTTCAAGGAGAATCTCCAGTCACCGGCAACCGCTACCGCGCTTGACCGTGAACTCGCTGTAAAAAAAGATTATATCACCATAGAAAATGACCAGGTCAGTTTTGCCAACAGCTGGACTGCCGGGGGCGGACAGGTTACCTGGAACATGGTGCACTACGATGTACAGCTGATCGGCGGGGCCGTATTGCATTCGGGCAAGATTGCAGAAATGGCTACAGGTGAAGGTAAAACCCTGGTGTCGACCCTGCCTGCCTATCTCAATGCCCTGGCGGGTGAAGGGGTACACGTGGTTACGGTGAACGACTACCTGGCCCGTCGTGACTCTGAATGGAACGGACCTATTTTCGAGTGGCTCGGGTTAAAGGTGGATTGCATCGACAAACACCAGCCCAACACCCAGGAAAGAAGGAATGCCTACCTCGCCGACATTACCTATGGTACCAATAATGAATTCGGGTTCGACTACCTGCGTGATAATATGGTGCACTCACCGGAAGAGATGGTACAGCGGAAACATCATTTTGCCATGGTGGATGAGGTGGATAGCGTACTGATCGACGATGCACGTACGCCACTGATTATCTCCGGACCGGTTGCCCGCGGGGATGACCAGCAGTTCCATGTACATAAGCCAAGGATCCTGACACTGGTGCAGGAGCAGGAGCGCATTGTACGGACAGCGCTGAACGAAGCAAAAAAATATTTTGAGAAAGGGGAAGATGGACCAAAAGAAGGTGGTCTTCACCTGTTCCGCGCTTATCGCGGCCTGCCAAAATACGGACCGCTGATCAAGTTCCTGAGTGAACCGGGCGTGAAAGTAAAAATGCAGAAGGCAGAAAACTATTACCTGCAGGACCAGCAGAAGAATATGCAGGTGGTGGATAGCGAACTGCTGTTCCACATCGATGAAAAACAGAATTCGGTTGACCTGACAGAAAAAGGGCTTAATGCCATCACCCGTTCAGGTGAAGATCCGGAGTTTTTCGTACTGCCCGATATAGCGATCAAACTGGCCGAGGTAGAAAAAAGCCCCGCGCCGGCCGATGAAAAATTACAACAGAAAGAAGCGCTGCTGAATGAATATTCACAGAAAGCCGACCGCATCCATACCGTACAGCAGCTGCTGAAAGCCTACTCCCTTTTCCAGAAAGACGTGGAGTACGTAATTGATAACGGTGCCATCAAGATTGTGGATGAGCAAACAGGCCGCATCATGGAAGGGCGTCGTTACAGCGACGGACTTCACCAGGCCCTGGAAGCAAAAGAAAATGTAAAGATTGAAGCGGCTACACAAACCTACGCCACTGTCACCCTGCAGAACTATTTCCGGATGTACCACAAGCTCTGCGGTATGACGGGTACTGCGGAAACAGAAGCAGCAGAGTTGTGGAGCATTTATAAACTGGATGT
>SDZZ01000145.1 GCA_004173255.1 Chitinophagaceae bacterium
TCAGGACCAGTCGATCTTTGCGACCTGTCAAAGACCTTCCATTTCGAAACGCTTCGCAACGCTGGTTGTGACCTGAAACCGATCTGGAGTTTTGATACATCGTTTGTATCGGTAAGCCGGCCGATCGATGATACCCTTGACCTGCAATTCAAAAAAACGGGCAGCACCTGGATCGTCGCTCAACTGAACGCCGGTTGTAAAATCTATTACGATAGTTTACTGGTAAATGTGCAGGCACAGCCGGCACAGTTCTCGCTGGGTGCCGACACCGTCGTTTGCCCCGGTGCCACGCTGGAGTTGAAAGCCGGCAATGGTTTCACATCTTACAGGTGGAATGATGGTTCAACCGCTGAATCACTAATAGTAAGTACTCCCGGCAAGTATTATGTGGATGTGCGTAATAGTTGCGGTGATGTGGGCTCCGATACTATTGTGGTTACGTCAACTACCGTTCCATCACTCGAGCTTGGAAACAATACTGTTGCCTGTATCGGTGATACGTTGCAACTGCTGGCCCCGCCCGGATTTGCTACCTACGACTGGACAGGCCCTGCGCTTAACTCACTGACAGGCCCGGCTGTGTTTATCCTTCCGCAGGCCGATGGCGATGTGAGCCTGGTTGCCACTACCAGCCAGGGCTGTAAAGCAGTTGATACCCTTTTCTACACTACCCGCATTCCAACGCCTGTAAGCCTGCCGGCAGATACTGGCTTTTGTGCGGGTAACACGCTGTTGCTCGATGCGGGTGGGGGCTTCAGCAGCTATCGATGGAATGACGGAAGTACATCGCCGAGCATCGCGGCTGCCACTCAGGGCTTTTACAGCATTGAAGTAACTGATGCCAATGGTTGCCACGCGCGTGATACATTACAGTTGCTGGTGTATGATTTGCCTGCCGTAAACCTCGGGGCCGACTTTGATTTGTGTAAGGATTCGGATAAACAACTGGATGCCGGGGTATATGTTTCGTATAACTGGCAGGATGGTTCAACCAGCCGGTACCTGACAGTCGCCGAACCTGGCACGTATTGGGTCAGGGTGCAGTCGCAGCAATTATGCGTAAATACTGATTCGCTGGTGATCCGTTCCATTATTCCATTACCGGCCAACTTCCTGAACGCACTTGACAGCGTCTGCAGTTACGATCATATCAGCATTAAACCTACTGGAAATTATTCAGGATATAACTGGTCAACCGGCGCTTCGTCGTCTGCTATATCTATCAACCAGCCCGGCACTTATACGCTGACAGTTACCGACGCCGCGGGTTGTAAAGGCAGTGACACCATTGTCATTGTGCCGAAAACCTGTTACACCGGCATTTATATGCCGACCGTGTTTACCCCTAATGGTGATGGCATCAACGATGTATTCAAGGCGGGTGTATGGGGGAATGTGCTTCAGTATAAACTGCAGGTTTTTAACCGGTGGGGCCAGCTGATTTACCAGACCACCGACGCTTCAAAAGGCTGGGATGGCCGTGTGAACGGGGTTCTGGCCGATGGGAATGTTTTTGTATGGCAGTGTACATACAATATTGAAGGCCAGCAGCCAGGCTATCTGAAAGGAACGGTGAACCTGATCCGATAGATTCTAATAACATTAACAGGTGTTACGCTTTCCTGCCTGTAGTCCTGGCGCCTTTAATACTTATATTTATGCTAACCACAACCTTGTCTGCTGCTGATGACACGCACCAATTACCATCTCCAATTCCCATTACTATTTATCGGCATATTCATATTGCTCGCTGGCAACAACCTTTACGGGCAGCGGCGATCATTTGACCATAGCATAGTACCTACCGATGGCTTACCAACCTCCCGCCCGCTTGATCTTGCTACCGCAAAACTTCGTTTGCAGCAGGCAAATAAGATTTCGGATGCCGATGGCTGCCGGAGTGAGACATTTACATCAAGGATTGTAAGCGGAGCCGACCAGACGGTCACCCTTGCCGGCATCCAGCCTTCGTTTGACGGATCATTCAGCCTTGCGGGAACAGTATCATATTCTTCTGGTGTGTACACCGGATTTTTTGGAAAAGTCACACCTGCGGGTGCTACGGAACTAACCGCATTCCGGGTGAACAGCGGCTCTACCACCGCGCTTTCACTTGGCGTGCTGGCTGATGGCCGTTTAATTATGGGTGGTACCTTCCTCGAAAACGGCCGGCTTAAAGGATATGTGAGCCTTCACCAGCCGGACTTTACGCTGATCTGGAACCGGGCTTTTTCCTTTCCGCAGGACGTGATCAAGGTCACTGTTGATCTTTCCAATGACTACAATATTTTTGTTGCAGCCCATTATGGCCAGGATATCAGTTGCAGTTCGTACGACCTCACCGGAACACGGCTATTTAACCGGGTTGTAAAAATCAAAAACCTGAGTTCCCTCATCGGGTTCAGGAATTCTTACATGACTACCGCGACACTTGTCACAAATATTGAGGTAGCCGGAAAGAAAGGGGTGAATTACACCGATATGGACCCTGCAACCGGCGCAGTCACCAGGAATCATTTCTCAGGCGCCGGAGCGGAAGAAGACATGGCGGGCGACACCCGCAACTGGTACGCCACCATGCAAAACGCCAAAATCACCCGGCTGGCTAATGGCAATTATGTATTCAGACGTACCATTCAAAGTAACGCGCAGCAGATCGAGTACGAGCATACCTGGAATATCCCCGGCACCCTCGGCTGGGACGTGACCAGCGCCATGGATAATGCGGGGGATATAATCGGCGTCTGTTTGCCGCAGGATGGCCAACTGGTATCGATCATGCATCCCGCGTATGGAGGATACAACACGACCCATACCCGCACCTACAATGTACCTGTTGGATCCACTATTGCTGCCCTCGCAAGGTCACCGATCGATGGCGGCTTTATTATGGGTGTAAATGCCCCTGATAACAAAGAGATTTTATTAATAAAAACCGACAGCACCGGGCAAACGCCTGGTTGCGGTAACGGCACCCTTTACCTTAATGGATCTTTACGTTCACTCATTGAAAACAGCTCCGTTGCTTATACCACACCAGCACCTGCCCTCACCCCTGGTACCGGTACATGGGCGGGGTCGGCGGCCTCGTTCGGATACCCGATCGATTGCCATACGCAGGGTTGTGTGCCGCTTCCCCCAGAGGATACCTGCATGACTTCGTTTCAGAAAACATACCGGTCAGCTCTTTATGGCGACGTAATGGGACAAATGTTCCAGATGGAAAATAATAACCTGCTGATGATGGGAGGAAAGGAGGACCGATCATTAGACATTACCACCTACACCGGCGGGCTGAAGTTGTTCGATCCCCGCGGGAATTTTGTCCGCGAAGCAACATTGTTTTACGACGGCAAATCAACCTTTGGAAGCCTGAAACAAACCGATCCGCGCCATGTGGTCATGCGGCGATATTCCATCGAGAGCGGGGTACCGGCAACAACGATCACCAAATTCGACCTCGACCTGAATATAACCTGGTCCAAGACATACAAAACCAATGGAGTCATGAGTGTGTTTCTTGACATGACCGCCGATGACGAAGGAAACATGTACTTCGTTACCAGTGATCCGGGCCAGCCAGCCGGCACACCAAAATTCCTGGTGCTTAAGCTCGACGTTGCAGGCAACCTGCTATGGACGAAAACTTACCACGCCGACGCAACTGGTTTTCTCCAGGATGCAGTGCCCGTTATTGCTGGTGGTTCGCTGGTTATCCTTTCCAGTTCGGGTACACAGATCAGCACCATGCGAATCGACCGGAATACCGGGGAGGTATTAAATGGTTACCGGGTTGACGGTCTGCAATTGTTTCCCAGCCAGAACTTCATCGGGGCCGATTTTTATAACGGAAAGATTTACGCAGTTACAACAGCCCCGGATTTTACGGCGCTGCTTGCAAGTTTTGATTACACAGGCAAATTACTGCAGTTAAAAAAACTGCCGGCTGTAAGAAATCCGGCCACAACATTCCGGGACGGTGGGCTGTACCTTGGTTACATTAATACTGACAACAACCAGGAAGTATTGCTGAAGATGGACACTGCACTGAATCCCGTATACCAGAATGTACAGGCCGGCGGATCTGGCGGCGGAACAGTCAGCATGGTTGCAAACTCCCAGGGTGCGGTATACGTGATCAACAGTTCCTACTCGGGTGATGCTATTGCCTCGAATTATACCCGAATGTTGAAATATGATTTCAATGGAAATCTCGGTACATGCAGCCCCATTGCAGCACCGCCAGTACAGATCATAGATGTAAATTTCGCGTCGGTCAACCGGACTTTTACCCAATTGGCGGGGTCCCCGTTCTTCAACAACGGTGATATTATCGTAACAACGCTGCCCGAAGTGTACGGTCCCCGCGTGAACCAGTTGCTTTGTGTGGATGTACCAAAATGTAACTCCGTATCACTCACGGGGCCGGTTGCCCCTTGCGATACGAGCCTCATATACCGGTACCAGAGCACGCGTAATGCGGGTTGCGACCTGGCAGTGAGATGGATTTATGACACGGCCGCGCTGCAACTTGTAAGGGACCTGGATGGCTTGCTCGATGTGAAGTTCAGGAAACCCGGTATTACCATGCTGATTGCCGAACTGGCCAGCGGCTGCAAAATTTACCATGATACCTTGATGGTAAATGCACAGAATCTTGGTATCAATACCTTATTGCTTGGGGCAGACAAGGCACTGTGTCCTGCGGGAACGGTCGACATCACCCCGGGAACGGGATATAGTTCCTACCTGTGGAGTAACGGATCCACCAGTGAAACCATTTCAGTCAATACTCCCGGACAGTATTTTGTAGAGGTGACAAATAGTTGCGGAGCTACCGGTTATGATACCATTAATATAAAAATGGCAACAGTGCCCGTGCTTGACCTGGGTGCTGACCTGCAGGCCTGCGTGGGTGATACGGTGCAACTGAATGCCAGTGCGGGCTTCATGGATTATGTATGGACAGGAAGCATGCTGAATACCAACAGCGGCCAGTCTGTCTATACCATCGCAGGCGCTGGCGGCAGCGTGGGAGTGACAGCAACCACCAGTGATGGCTGTCCGGCCACCGATGCAGTTATGATCAGCACAGTGTTGCCAACCCCGGTAACACTGGCCAATGACACAACGTTGTGTACCGGGAGTACTCTTTCACTGGATGCCGGCACCGGGTTTAACAGCTACCAATGGAGTACAGGAAGCACAGCTCCTGCTGTTGTCGTTTCAGGCGCGGGCACTTACTGGGTTGAAATAACCGACGCGAATGGATGCCGTTCGCGTGATAGCATGACCCTGCAATTAAATCCCCTGCCAGTGCTCAATCTCGGGCCCGATTCTGATTTATGTGAATCGACCACGCGACGGCTTGATGCCGGTAGCGCCGCGGGTTATCAGTGGAGTGATGGTTCAGCGGGTCAATATCTGGAGGTAGTAGCTCCGGGCACTTACTGGGTAAAAATCATCTCGCAACAGCAATGCGCCGCGTCCGATACATTGGTCGTCCGTAGTATAGTGCCCAATCCGTCCAACTTCTTACCGGCTATCGACAGCGTGTGCAGTTATAATCCGATCAGTTTGAAACCAAGGGGAAATTATACCGGGTATAACTGGTCAACCGGTTCAACTACATCTGCCATTTCGGTGAACCAGCCCGGGTCTTACACACTGGATGTTACAGATGGTGCAGGTTGTAAGGGCAGCGATACTATCCTGGTTCTGGCGAAGACCTGTTATACCGGCATTTTCGTACCGACTGTTTTCACACCAAATGCGGATGGCATCAACGATGTATTTAAGGCAGGGGTATGGGGAAATGTGCTTCAGTTCCGGTTCCAGGTATTCAACCGCTGGGGCCAGGTGGTGTTCCAGACTACCGATGTTTCGAAGGGCTGGGATGGACGCGTAAAGGGTGTTGCAGCTGATGCAGGTGTATTTGTATGGCAATGCACCTACAATATCCAGGGCCAGGCCCCGGGTTTCCTGAAAGGGACCGTAAACCTGATCCGGTAAGTTTATCATCCTGCCTTACTTCCAGCACGCGCTTTACTGTCACCGTTCTGCAGCCGGTTGTCGTTCCTGTCGGCCCGGTAGTCCAGGCCGGAGAAGATCCTGCAGTTCAGGCCGATTGATCAATTCCGCAGCGATACCGGATGACGGTTCAGAAAAAGGCGGAGCCCACCTTTTTTTCGTTTATGCCTGCCCGATTTAAGAGTGGTGGGGGTAATCGGGAAAAAAGTGCAATCCGCATCCACTTCCGTCCATTTTCCAGGGGTCATTGCCGGGCCATCTTTGCTGTGTCAATAACGATCAACATCAAAAACAGCAAAAATGAAATCTTTACTTGCAACAATCGTCTTAGCCTTAGCAGTATCAACCATCAATCCGGCTTCAGCCCAACGCGTGCCAGCGTCAGCCGGACGTGCAGAATTTGTGGAAGTGGAAAAGGGAGTGAAACTTCATATCACTGATATCGGCGATGGCCAGCCAATTGTACTGATCCACGGCTGGCCCCTGAGTGATGCGATGTATGAATATCAATACGCCGCATTGGCAAAAAAAGGCTTTCGCGTAATTGGCATAACCCTCCGGGGCTTTGGCAAGTCGGACCGCCCTTATGGAAAGTATGATTTTGACGTGTTCTCGGACGACATCAAAGTGGTACTCGAAACCCTGAAAATCGAAAATGCCACACTCGGTGGATTCTCGATGGGTGGTGCCGTGGTTCTCCATTACATAACTAAATACAATGCAGCCCATATCAGCAAGCTGGCCTTGTTTGCAGCAGCGGCTCCATCCTGGATCCAGCGTGAAGGTTACCCTTTCGGCGCGCCTAAAGCCACCATCGATGGGCTGATCAAAGCCACCGAAACGGGTCGTCAGGATCTCATCGCCAGCTTCGGTGCAGCATTCCCCGCTAAAGAAGGAGGCATTTCCAAAAACGTAGAAAAATGGTTGGAGAATATCAACCTGGAAGCTTCGCCTTACGCCATCACGCAGGCTGCTATCGCGCTTCGTGACCTCGATCTTCGCCCTGAATTAAGCAAGATCAAAATCCCGGTAGCTATCTTCCATGGCACACAGGATAAACTGGTCGACTTCTCCTTCGCCGAACAACAGCACAAAGGCATTAAAAACTCCTACATCGTGAAGTTTGAAAACAGCGGTCACGCGCTCTTTGTAGAAGAAGCCGATAAGTTCAATAGCGAACTGGAAAAATTTGCCCGCAACTGATTGTCCGAAACTCCCACGGGTAAAGGACTTCAGCTCCCACCATGAATAGCTGACCAGCAAGGATCACTGAAACATCGTACAGATGCTTCGGTGATTTTTGCTATCTTCCGGGACAACACATTTTTGCAACAGCTATTTAAGAAAATGAACCCGGAGAAAGTATTTCAAAGTGACCTGAAAACGCTGGGCCTCGTGCCACTTGACCAGGACACAGCCATGCTGGTAAATGAACCGCGGTATAAAGAATACATCAAGGTGCTGTTCCTTCCTGCAGGGTACGAAGTGCAGGTGGACATGACGATCTACAAAGTGCAACATGCGTCCCTTCTGTTTATCAGTCCGAACCAGCATTTGAAATTAAGGGAATGTGGGGGCGAGGGCGGTTTCTTCATTTTTTATAACCAGGATTTCTATTGCATCCAGATCCATGACAAAGAAGTGGCCTGCGACGGTTTATTGTTTAACAACATCCACAATATGCCGGTAGTGGAGTTGGATAAATCAGACCTGCCGTTTTTTACCTATCTCTTCGGGCAAATGGCCGATGAATTTGGGCTGGGTGATGCGTCGCTGGAAGAAATGATCCGCACCTACCTGAAACAATTATTTATCAAGTCGGCCCGGCTCTGGAAAAAACAACACCTCAACAAACAACTGCTGGTTGAACACACCGATGTGGAGTTTTTCCGGAAATTTACCCTGCTGGTGGAAGAGCACTACAAAAAGAAACACAACGTGGCAGACTATGCAGAGCTCTTGTTTATGGCGCCCAAAACGATTACGCACAAATTCAAAAGACTGAACCTGCCCCAGCCAAACGACACCATCAAGAACCGGATAGTGCTGGAAGCCAAAAGGCTGCTCGCCCATACCTCCCTTACGGCAAAAGAAATCGGGTACGAGCTGGGCTATGATGATCCGGCTTATTTTAACCGTCTTTTTACGTTAAAAACGGGACAAACCCCGGCGGGCTTCCGGACGAAGTTCCTGGCGGCCGGGTAATCATCACCGGAAACACCGCTGTGGTGGATACCGAAGGAAAATGTGTTGACGGTAAAGGGAATGTTTGAAAACTGGTGCTGTGATATTTTTGAGTTTGAAGGCGACACGGTGAAATCACTGAAATCATTTGTCGTAAATAAAAAATGGCTGTATGCAATCGTCTTTAACGATGCTCGCCGCGTAACGGATCTTTGCGCCAAACAGGCAATCCCCTGCCAGCCCCCCCCCACTTTCCCCGAGGAAACCTGATCCCAACCAATTGACCCCCTCAGATGTTATACTTGTGTTACCTTGCCTTCAGGGTACAACAAAACAAACAATATGGAAATAGGGGTAGATAGTTTTGCATCGGCCATGTATGGCAGTACTGCATTGAGCAGCGCAGATGCCATGGAACAGTTGCTGGACCGGATTGTAATGGCAGATAAGTCAGGGCTCGCGGTTTTCGGCATCGGCGAGCATCATAAAAAAGAGTTCCTCGATTCGGCCCCTGCGGTAATCCTGTCAGCAGCTGCGGCCCGTACCAACAACATCCGGTTAACGAGTGCCGTAACGGTACTAAGCACCGACGATCCGGTGCGTGTGTTCCAGCAATTTGCCACACTTGACCTCATATCAAAAGGTCGCGCGGAAATGGTTGTCGGACGTGGATCTGCCGTGGATGCCTATCCCCTGTTCGGGTTCCGGCTGAACGACTACGATGCATTGTTCAAGGAAAAGCTGGAGTTATTCCTCCAGGTGCGTGACCAGGAATTTGTGACCTGGTCGGGCAAGTTCAGGCCCGCAATGAGCAACCAGCCCGTGTATCCAAGACCCATGCAGGAAAAACTGCCCGTCTGGCTGGGCGTCGGCGGTACGCCGGAATCTTTTGTCCGCGCGGGTACGCTGGGCCTTCCATTGATGGTGGCCGTCATCGGCGGACAAACAGAACATTTCCGTCCGCTGGTTGACCTGTATCGCGAAGCGGGCAGCAGGGCGGGTTTCAAGCCGGAACAATTGAAAGTCGGACTTCACTCCCCTGGTTTTGTAGCAGAGACCAGTGAAAAGGCAATCGATACTTATTATCCGGGTTATCAGGAACTGTGGACCAAACTGGGAAAAGAACGCGGATGGCCACCGGTAACGCGACCACAATTCAATGCATTGATCGGACCAAAAGGCGCACTGCTTGTGGGCGGACCAGAAGAGGTAGCAGAAAAATTACTGAAGCACAGCGAAGCACTGGGAGGAATTGACCGTTTTACATTCCAGATGGATAACGCGGGACTGACCCATGATCAATTAATGGAATCGATCAGGCTGATCGGTGAAAAAATGATTCCGCTCGTTCATAAATAACTTTTGCCTGATGGTAGGTTAACAAGCGATCGCAACAACGAGCCGTAATCCAAACATTGGTATTTAAAATAAAAAAAATGGAAGTAACAATACAC
>SDZZ01000146.1 GCA_004173255.1 Chitinophagaceae bacterium
CTTTGTGTTTGTAAAGGTCAGCGCCTTTGAGATGGGTGTATACCGGATAGGAAAAACGTCGTTTCAGGTATTCGTCCGGTTCCACTTCATGGATTCCCATCAGGTTCATTATTTCAAGTATGCCATGTCCCACCCTTCCGGATCCGGTGACTGCAATTTTTACATTGGGCAAACGAATACCGAAATAAGTATGGATCAGTTCACGAAAACTTTTCTCTTTATAAACACGCCCGAGCTTATACAGCCCGGTCCGTTCCCCGTAGGCCATAATGCCATTATGCGCACCCACTACCCCGGCAAAAAAACCAAATCCGATGATCCGCTGGCCATCTTCATGTTCCAGGCATTCATAATCGATCAGCCTGATTTTACGGTCGAGGATGGTTCGCAGTAAACGCTGGTTATGCGGCTGTTCTTTCCTGGTGTGTGAAAAGAAAAGATAGGTTTTTCCCGGAACCAGTTCTTCGGGGGGCACTTCCTTAATGCCCATCAGGATATCGCAATTGGCCAGGTCCTGCACCACTTCCACGCCGGCAGATACATACTCGCGGTCGGTAAAACAGCGGTCGGGCGATGACTGCGCAACAACGGTAACGTCAGTGGAATTCTTATGGATCCATTTACATTGTGCAGGCGTCAGTGCCACCCTGTTGTCTGCCGGTATCTTGCCTTCCCTGATTAATCCGATCCTGGTCATTCCGTACTTTTTTATCCCCGGCAGTTTACCTGCCGGGGATGGTAAAGTTAACCGGAATCAACTACACCGGCTGCATGCCGGTACTGATGGCGATACGGTTCCACGCATTGATGATCACAATGGCCATGATAATTTCCGCAGTGCCTTTCTCGCCAAAGTGCGCGACTGCCGCCTTAAAGGTTTCATCCTTTACATGACCCTGGATCAGGGTTACTTCTTCGGTCAGTGCCAGCAAAGCCCGTTCGCGGTCGGAAAAGAAACCCGTGTCCCGCCATGCATTCAGCGTATAAATCCGTTGTTCGGTTTCCCCTTTTTTCCGGGCATCTTTTGTATGCATATCGATACAGAATGCGCAGCCATTTACCTGCGATGCCCGGATTTTGACCAGTTCGGTTTCAATAGGGTTCAGCGAGGTTCCGGTTGTAAGTTTTGACAATTCCATCATTGCCGACCATGCGGCCGGATGAACTGCTGGTAAGGTGAATCTTTTTTCCATGATTTTGTGTTTTGTTACACAAATCTCGGTCGCGGGAGAGGGGGCTCAACTTAATCCAGTTTAAGAAATCTTCGGCTTGCCGCCGGGAGTACTTCCCTTTTTACCCCTGATCTTGCTCAGGAATTCGGGGGTCATGCCAAGGAAGGAAGCAAGCATGTATTGCGGTACGCTATGGGCAAACTCCGGATACAGCCGCACAAACTGCAGGTACATTTCTTCCCTTGAGCCGGTCAGGAAATAACTGACCCGCTTGATACCCGCCGCGTAGCCGCGCTGCATCAGCAGGCGGAAGTAGCGTTCAAACATGGGGATGCGGTCGAACAACTCGTTGCGCGTGCGAAGATCAAGCACCAGTACTTCCGCGTCATCCACTGCATCGATATAATAACCGGATACCGTTCCGTTTTCGAGGCTTTGGTAGTCGCAGATCCACCAATCGGCCAGCCCGAACTGCAGGATTTGTTCCGCCCCGTTGCTTTTCATGGAATATAACCGCAGCGAACCCGAAACAACAAAATAAAGCGAGGTGCAAACCTGTGAAGGCTTCAGCAAGATCTTCCTTTTGGGGATTGCCCGGTATTCCATGGATGCGGCCAGCAGCTGTTGCTCCCCGTGGGTGAGGTCAACAAACCTGGAGATATGCGCCAGCAGTTTCTCGTGCATAATGGAGCAGATGGGGTAATTTCGCGGAAGGGCTTGTCCACCCGCGATTTGAAGGAAACGGGATAAAGTTAAAATAAATCCACCTCAAACAATAGGCTGGCTGCCTTGTTGAATTCGTATAATAATTTCCCCGGTATGGAAGTAGTGAAAAAGATCCTGAAGGTGTTCAGGAAAATATTTCTCCCGAAGAAAAGCTGTTGCCGCTAAAAAGCTGTAATATTGCCACCCCATTTCCCGTATCGCAAAAGGCTTGCGTACGGCGATGTAAAAGGCCCAGGTGGCGGAATTGGTAGACGCAGCAGACTCAAAATCTGCCGCCGCAAGGTGTATCGGTTCGATTCCGATCCTGGGCACTGAATGGACAAGTTGAAATCATTTCGGCTTGTCCATTTTTCGTTTCAGCCCTCACCCCTTCTCATGCGCGTACACCGCAAACAGCTTCCAGAAGTGTCCCGGCTTTGCAAAATCAAACCGGTGTTTCTTGAAATTATTCAGCACCAGGTCGATTGTTGTCCCACTCAGGTGAAACTGCCCGATCATAATCTCGGATCCGGCCACATACAACCCGGTCTTTCCATCGCACAGGTGCACATTCTCCCGGGTTAATTCTTCAAACACCAGCACGTCGTTCATGCGGTAATCCGGGAGCGCCTGATGATGGGCTATATTGCTGTTAAATGAGACGGCAACCAGTTTGTTGTTGCTGGTCTCCGGTAAAACAAGCTTCGGAAATTCAGCCGCACTATCAAACGCCAGTTCATTCCTCACCCCCCTCATGTAAACCGTATCACTGATAAAAGGAACGTCCCGCATCTGAAGGTTGATAATCCGGCCTTCGTCTTCCAGCAACTTGTCACCATTGTATTGCAGGATCTCGTTTACGGACAATACCTCCTGTACAAATTTGCTTAGCGGTATGCAAAAATAATTGGCAATTTTGATTGCGGTCTCCAGTTTGGGCTCCGCACGGTTCTCCTCGTACGAAGAAATATTTCCACGGGTGAGCTCAAATAAATCGGCAAAAGCTTGCTGACTGAGGTTCTTAGCCGTCCTGATTTTTTTTATATTGGTACCCGTCTTCAGCATGGTGAAATATCGTTTGCAAATATTTTTATCCTAATGCAAATATTATTTGCAAATATAAGTGAAGTTCTCTAGATTTGTTCTACAAAATTTAACCATCGATGGATTTTATGTCCACCATACAGGATGTTTAAACAGCTGCTGCAGAAAAACCGGGATATGATCCATGGTGCCTTTGTGATCAATGAAGAAGGCAACAAGGTCCTGTTCCGGTACACGATGCAGCTGGAAAATATCAATTTCAATGAATTTGAAGGCGCCATCAATTCATTGGGTTTGCTGCTGAGCGAGTATTACCAACAAATTATTAATTTTTCAAAATTGTAGTATTATGAATCTGTTTAAAAGAATCTTCAGGATCGGACAGGCTGAAATCCATGCTGCTGTTGAAAAAATGGAAGATCCGGTAAAAATGACCGAGCAGGGGCTGCGCGAACTGAGGGAAGACCTGGCACAGGCGACCGAAGCCTATGCCCGCGTGAAGGCCCTGGCCATCCGGACCGAAAATGAAAAAGAAGTTTGCCAGAAAGAGTCGCTGAACTACGCCGAAAAAGCTATATTGATCATGCAAAAAGCACAGCATGGCGAAGTGGAAATCGTGAAAGCCGAACAACTGGCCCGTGAAGCACTCTCACTGCGCCGGCAATACTACACGGACTCCGAAAATCTTGCCGTGCAGGTAGTTGCTCACCAGCAAAGCTCCCAGGAAATGCTGAATAATATCGGCATCCTAAAAGAGAACCTGGCGAAATGGGAAAAAGAACTGAAAACACTGAAGGCACGGGTGAAAGTGAGCAAGGCCACGCAGCAGGTAAACAAACAACTGGCCCAGCTGGATACGAACGGCACCATTGCCATGCTGGAACGGATGAAAGAAAAAGTGGAAGACCAGGAAGCCCTGTCGAAAGCCTATGGTGAAATAGCAAGGGATAAACACACCATGAAGGACGAACTGGACAAGATCCTGAAAGATGATACCACGTCGATAGAAAAAGACCTGGCTGCGATAAAGACCAAGCTTGGGATGTAGGGTTGTCGATACCGAAGTGGACATGACCATAATATCCCTCCGGGATGACAAAAGCTTGTGAGGTCCCTCCGGGATGACAAACCTCGGGATGTCCCTCCGGAATGACAAAAGCTTGGGAGGTCCCTCCGGGATGACAAAAGCTTCAAAGGTCCCTCCGGGATGACAAACCTCGGGATGTCCCTCCGGAATGACAAAAGCTTGTGAGGTCCCTCCGGGATGACAAGTCCCATCGGGGTTACAAACGCGCTGTGAAAGACGAACCGAACACGAACCAAACAACCAACATGCTCTCCACCTTATCCGAACTACTGTTCCATCCGCTATCCAACGCTATCATGACTATCCTGTCAGGCATTACGGCGTTGTACTGGATTTTCTCCTTCCTGGCAGGCGACTTCCTGGGTGATATGGATTTTGCACCCGAGGTGGATGGCGGAATTGGCGTGGATACAGATGCTGATATCGATGCAGGGGAAGCGGGGGGTGAACAATCATTCTTTTCGAAAGCGCTGGAGTTTGTCAACGTGGGCAAAGTGCCGTTCATGATCGTATACAGCGTGTTTAAATTCATAGCATGGATCATTACACTGCTTAGTTCGGTCGTTTTTAAAATCGCAGACTGGGGCTGGAAGTCCGCGTTGATCCTGATCCCCGTCTTTATCATCGCATTCCTCATTACCAGGTATGCAACAAAACCATTAGTGAAGATGTACAATGCCATGGGCTATAACGGCGAAGAAGCACACGACCTCATTGGCCGGATCGCCAGGATGCGCTCAGCCGTAACCGGCGACAAGATCGGTGCGGCAGAACTGGTGATCAATAACGATGTGATCCGCATCAATGTCAAAAGCAAATCGGGCGACCCTATCAACTACAACTCCGAAGTCATGATCGCTGACGAATCGACCGATAAACGATACTATTACGTAGTACCCGAAATAACATTAAACAATATCCTTTAATAAAAGGGGGATTAACACTCCCGCCTGCCACCGGAACATTCATTCATCAAAACTGATTACTTAACCATCAACCTACCTTACCATGTTTGACGCACTAGGCGGAATTACCCTCGTTATTATCGGAAGCGTCGCCTTCCTTGTTTTCATCATCCTCGCTGCATTCGCCAGCTTCTATAAAAAAATCCCACAGGGAAAGGCAATTGTACGAACCGGTGTGGGCGGCGGTAAAGTCGCTTTCAACCAGGGTATGTATGTGATCCCCATCCTGCATAAAATGGAGATCATGGACATCTCCGTCAAAAAACTGCAGATCGACCGGATGGAAGGTGAAGGACTGATCTGTAAAGACAATATCCGGGCAGACATTAAGGTAGCCTTCTTCGTCCGCGTCAATAAAAGTGTTGAAGACGTCCTGAACGTAGCACAGATCATCGGCACGGAACGAGCCAGCGACACGGAAACACTCACCAACCTGTTCGAAGCCAAATTTTCGGAAGCACTGAAAACCGTGGGTAAAAAATTTGACTTCATTTCCCTGTATGAAGCACGCCGGGAATTCAGGAATGAAATCCTTGATATCATCGGGACCGACCTGAACGGCTACATCCTGGATGATTGTGCCATCGACTACCTGGAACAAACCGAAATGAAATTCCTGAGTCCGGGTAATATCCTCGATTCGGAAGGCATCCGCAAAATCACCGAACTGACTGCGGCGCAGAATATCAACGCCAACCTGATCCGCCGGGAAGAAGAAAAAGTGATCAAGAAACAAAACGTGGAAGCACGCGAAGCGATTCTTGAACTGGACCGCCAGCTGGCCGAAAAAGAAGAGAAACAAAAACGCGAGATCGATAACGTTAAGTCACGCGAGTACGCCGAAACGCTCAAGGTACGGGAAGAAGAACGACTGAAATCGGAAACCGTCCGCATCAAGACTGATGAGAGCCTTGCTGTACAGGAAGAAAATAAACTACGCCAGGTGATCATCGCTGCAAAAAACAAGGAACGTACCAATGCAGTGGAAACGGAACGTGTGGAAAAAGACCGCGCACTCGAAGCGAACGAGCGGGAAAAGATTGTTACCCTGGCACAGATTGAAAAGGAACGCAATATCGAGGTGGAAAAGAAAAATATCCAGGATGTGATCCGCGAAAGGGTTAAACTGGAAAAAGGGGTAGCAGAAGAACAGCAAAACATGAAGGACATCGAATCTTTCCGTACCGTAGAGCGTGCGAAAACAGTGGGCATCACCGACGCAAGCAGGCTGGCCGAAGAAAAACTGATCTACACCGTGAAAGCCGCAGAAGCGGATAAAAAAGCAGCGGGTGAAAAAGCACAACAGATGATCATCGATGCAGAAGCGAAAAAAGAAGCTTCTGTAAAAGAAGCAGAAGCACGTAAGATACTGGCTGACGCTATGGCGCGCGAAGAAGCCACACTTGGCTTATCTGAAGCAGAAGTAATGATTGCCAAAGCCGAAGCGCTCGAACGCCAGGGTATGGTCGATGCAGGCGTAGTAGAAAAAATGGCTGAAGCAAGACGAAAAGAAGGACTCGCCGAAGCGGAAATAACCCGCGAAAAAGCATTCGCCGAAGCCGCAGGTATATCCGAAAAAGCGGAAGCCATGAAAAAAATGGATGGCGTGGGTAAGGAACACGAAGAATTCAAACTGGTACTGCAAAAGGACAAGGAAATTGCACTGGCACATATCAGTATCAACAAGGATATTGCTGTTGCGCAGGCCGACGTACTGGGCACCGCACTTAAGACCGCGAAGATCGACATCGTGGGTGGCGAAACCATGTTCTTTCAGAACATCGTGAACCAGATCTCCAACGCCAAAGGGTTCGACCGATTGATCAATGAAAGTGAAAATGCAACCGCAATAAAAAATGCCCTGCTGGGCGATAGCGAAGGTGGCAACCCGCTGGAACGCATCCGGAATTTTGCAGAGAAATACAAGATCTCTTCAAATGATTTAAAGAACCTGACCATCTCGGGCCTGATCCTGAAGATGCAGTCCAACAGCTCCGATGACGACCGCAATTCGCTGCTCGACCTGAGCCGGATCGCCAATAGCCTCGGCCTGGCAAACAAGAAGCTGAACGCCTAATACTCCCGGTAAAACGGACAGTAACCGCACCCGCATGGATGCGGTTACTGTTACTTACTGACCATACCCCGCGTGATCATCATGGATGTAAAAGATAAAAACCAGGGATCGGCACTCGATTCCGGCACATACGAAATAATCAGGAACAGGCTCGATGCACAACGGGTCGACCTGGGTGCACGACTGGCGAAGCTGAATGCCGCGCGGCACGAGATCTTCAGCGCAACCGGTTTTGAACTGATCGCCAACCAGCGGATCACGACTGAAAACCATGGCGAAGCCCGTGGGCTGATTGCCCTGGGTGACCTCTGCATTTTTGGATACAACGTGCATTTTGGCCTCAGGGAAAACATAAAACTGAGCGACGTATTCAGCGTTTACCGGTTTGCCAGCGACCATTTTGAACCGCAGCCGTTAACACTCATCGATGACCCGGGATTTATAACCGACTTCACTAACCTGTACAAGTACTACCGGGATTCCCTTTTTGCCAAATTCCACCTGGCCGGAAATTACCTGTTCATGATCTTCCAGACCAGCAAAAACCCGGAAGACAAAAAGGCCTTCAAATGGATGATCAGGGGCAATACGCTGCAGTATGTCGATGATCGCAGCCTGCAGGAAGTGCAGAAAGCCCCGCAACACGACTTCCACTGGAACCGTACCAGCCTGGAAGACCGCCGGCTCGGTGTTCACCCGCATATCTCCATCCTCGATAAGGTGTTTATCGAAGCCATTGGTGGCGATATCACTTTTAAAATTGAAAACAATACAGCCACCGGCCGCGGTATTTATTCCGAACCTGTGATGAACCGGGATCAGCAGCTCGATGATGCAGAATACTATTACGCCGATCTCGGTAACCTGATCGCCATAAAAATCCGCCCCTACCAGGAGGAAGCACGGTCGTTTATATTCAACATCCGTACCCGCGAAGTCAAACCAATCCGGATGCTCCTCGATGCGGGCATCCTGCTGCCCGACAATCAGGGTGTCATTTTCCCGAACGGCTACTACCTGCAGAACGGGGAGTATAAAATATTTGAGTCTGACCTTTCCAATCTCGAATTCATCAGGTCCATCGCGTCGCCCAACGGGGAAGACCTGCTTTACGTCTTTTACCAGGTGCGGCTCAACACATACGTGCTGATGTCGTACAATATCATTTCACACCAGGTGGAAACGCCCATCATCTGCAACGGCTTCACCGTTTTTAACGATGGTAAACTGATCTACTTCCGATCCGAACAGGAGGCAGTACGCCACCACCAGGTGCAGATCTGGCAAACCCCCTACACAGCAGTGCTGCAGGAAAATGAAGCCATGCAGGATAATGTGCTGTTCAAGATCGGCAACAAGGATATCGTGAGCGCCATGTCGGAAAGCCACGAAATCATGCAGCTGCTGGGCAAGGAAGATTCATTCGAACGTCTCTACGAAGACATCAATAAAAAAGCCAATGACCTGGTCGACTCCTACTTCTGGATCAGGGATGAAGCAGCATTCAATCTTGCTGCACCACTCGAACAGATCCGGGATATAGCCGCTACTGCCATTGACGAATTTGCCCGGGTACAGGCCCAGCGCCAGCATGCCCGCGACACCATGGCCGCCATGCAGAAAAAAGTGGAACAACTGGTGATCGATGTTAAAAACAGCGTGGTCACTTCCCTCGACCAGCTGGTAAAAATACTGGCGGGCGTTCGTGATATGCAGGGAGCGGTGATCGACCTGTCCAATGTAAAATATATCCAGCCCGAACAGGTGGCTAAACTGAAAGAACTACTCGACCATTATAACGGCAGCCTTTCACAGGATACAATCAACTTCCTGCTGAAGGACCAGGCATTACAGCCATACGAACAGAAAGTAACCGACCAGAAAGCCGCAGTGGCGAAAGTGACTAAAGTGGTCGAGGCCCAGGAAATTGAAAAAGCAATTACCGGTATTGCGGGCGAACTCGAAATGCTGATCGATATCCTCAACAGTTTGAAAATCGACGACAGCACCCAAAGCACCCGCATCATCGAGAAAATCTCCCTGATCTTTTCTTCACTGAATGAAGTGAAAGCCGACCTGGTGCGCAACATCCGCTCACTCCGCAACAAAGAAGCCACCGGTGAATTTTATGCACAGCTTACACTGCTGGAACAGGGCATCGTAAGTTTCCTTGACCTGTCCACTACACCCGATAAGGCTGAGAACTATTTTACCAAGGTGAGCGTGCAGATCGAGGAACTGGAATCGCGCTTCGCTGACTTCCCCGACTTTGTGTTGAAGATCGCCGATAAACGGGACGAGGTTATCAAGGCATTCAACGTTAAAAAAGAAATGCTGGTGGCGGCCATTAACAAACGGACCGCTTCGCTTGAACAGATCGGTCTGCGCGTACTGAAAAACATCAGCAACAAGGCCGCGTCTTTTGACAGCAAGGAAAAGATCTATGCCTTCTTCTCGGCCGACCTGATGATCGGGAAAGTGCGCAGCCTGGCCGAAGAACTGGCTGCACTCGGCGATGTGGCCAAAGCAGAGAATCTCGAAAACCAGTTGAAGCTGGCGCAGGAAGAGGCATTGCGCAACCTGAAAGATAAAACGGACCTGTTCGTCGACGGGCAGAATATTATTTCACTGGGTGACCACAAATTCGTGGTGAATAAACAGGTGCTTGACCTCAGTATCATCCGGAAAGACGAAAAATTATTCTATCACCTTACCGGCACCAGTTTTTATAAGGAGGTCAGCGCGGAAAACCTGTATCAATACCGCAACATCTGGGAGCAGGAGATCATTTCGGAAAATGCAGCTGTGTACCGCGGCGAATACCTGGCCTACGAAACTTACCTGGCAAGCCTTTCAGCCGATACAGGATGGGATGCTGTCACATTTATCAATGAACGGGTAGAACGGGATTATACAGCTGCATATCTCAAAGGCGTGCACAATACCGATGCGCTGGCCATTTACCAGCAGCTGAAAACAATTTTCGATGCACTGGGTATTCTCCGTTTTGCCCCATCGGTGAGGGCTGCGGCACAATTATTCTGGTTCCGGCTCGATGTGGCATCACAGGAAAAACTGCAGCATTTAATTACAGCTGCCGCTTCTATCGAAGATAGTTTCCCGGGCAGCCGCCAGTACTCTTTTGTCATTGATCGTATCAGCAACCAATACAATACCCTGGCGGTTCCAGCCATCGCTTTAGCCGACGCGTCCGATGTTGCCGGATACCTTTACCGCGAATTTGCCACCGGCCGCAACTTCACTGCCAGCCAGCAGGCGGTTAAAATCAGGAAGGGGTTCAATGATTTTTTACTGTCAAATAAAAAACTCGAACTCTTCAGGCAGGACTCGGAAAACGGTTCGTTCAGCCTGGAAGAAAAGTTTTTTGTGATCCAGAACTGGCTGCAGGCATTTTTAGCAAAAGATGGTGGCGACCAGTTGTACATTACCGAGGCTGTATGCCTGCTGCTGTTCCGCGATCATGCCTACCGTGAACGACCGGCCAACGACCACGCAGTGGTGGGCAATCTTAAAGGCAGCCACGGGGTCATTGTTGAACAGCAATACCAGCTCCACTTTCATCGCTTCCTGGAAAAAATGTCCGGCTATACCTCTGCTATTGTGCCCGCATTTACGGCGTTCAATCAACTGAAGACGGAGCTGGCCGCTGCTTATCGCCAGCAACTGCGGATCAACGAATTTGAGCCGCGTGTGCTGAGTTCGTTTGTACGAAACCGGCTTATCAATGAAATATATTTCCCGCTCATCGGTGGCAATCTTGCCAAACAGATCGGCAGTGCGGGCGATGATAAACGCACAGCCCGGATGGGCATGTTGCTGCTGGTATCCCCTCCCGGCTATGGTAAGACCACCTTGATGGAATATCTGTCCCGTACTATGGGATTACATTTTGTAAAAATCAACGGGCCGACTATCGGTCACAGCATTACATCGATCGACCCCGTGGAAGCCACCACCTCCGGTGCCAGGGAAGAACTGAAAAAGATCAACCTGGCCATGGAGATGGCAGACAACGTGATGTTGTATCTCGACGATATCCAGCACTGCAGTGCCGAGTTCCTGCAGAAGTTTATTTCGCTGGCCGATGGCCAGCGCAAGATGGATGGCATTTTTGAAGGCAACAGCCGCACCTACGATCTTCGCGGCAAAAGATTCTGCATTGTGATGGCCGGTAATCCATACACGGAAAGCGGCGAACAATTCAAAATCCCGGACATGCTGGCCAACCGGGCGGATGTGTACAACCTCGGCGATGTGATCGGTTCATCAGACCAGTTATTTAACCTGAGCCTGGTTGAAAATGCAGTAGCGGAGAACCGTTACCTGCAAAGGATTACCAACCGGAGTTTTGATGACCTCTATAAACTGGTTGATTACCTGGAAACCGGTGCAGAAATGATGCCGGTGCTGGAAGGCAATTACGTGGGCCAGGAAGTGGACGATGCGCTGGCTGTATTGAAAAATGTACTGGAAGTACGCAAAGTGGTGATCCAGGTGAACCAGCATTATATCGCCAGCGCTGCCATGAAAGATAGTTACCGTACAGAACCCGCATTCAAACTGCAGGGCTCTTATCGCAATATGAATAAGATGGTTGGTAAAATTGTACCAATGATGAACCGGCAGGAAGTGGATACATTAATGCTGTCCCACTATGAAAGCGAATCACAGACGCTCACCTCCGATGCCGAGGCAAACCTGCTGAAGTTAAAAGAGCTGATGGGTAACCAGTCGGACCAGGAACGCCAGCGCTGGGAACAGATCAAAACCATTTTTCGAAAGAATAATAAGTTCGGCGGACTGGATAGCAGCGACACATCAGGTCAGATGCTGATGCAGCTCAGTAGTTTTAATGAACACCTGGAAGCAATTGCGAGTGCAATGCAGAATGGCAAAACAAAATAATGGTCATCCTGTAAGGATCAGGTTGTCATCCTGCAAGGATCAGGTGGCGATTGTCATCCTTTAGGGATCAGGTTGTCATCCTGTAAGGATCAGGTTGTCATCCTGAAAGGATCAGGTTGTCATCCTGTAAGGATCAGGATGCATCCTGTAAGGATCAGGTTGTCATCCTGTAAGGATAAGATTGTCATCCTGCAGGGATCACGTTGTCATCCTGTAAGGATTAGGTTGTCATCCTGTAAGGATCACTCGGCGGTTGTCAGATCTTCAGGTTCTTTATGGGCGGACCAACACGCGTAAACCCATGTTCCTGCCGTAATGCTTCCCGCTGTTCTTCGGTCATATCTTTCAGCACGCCTTGCGCACTTAATTTAAAAAATGCTTCCATCTTGCCTGCGGGCTGGAATCCCATCATCAACTTGGCTTCGCCTTCACCCACTTTGCAGAATGCATGGGGTACACCGCGCGGGCCAAATACAAAGTCGCCCGGTTTAGCAGTAAAATCCTTGCCGCCTACGCGGAATAAAAATTCACCGGTCATTACATACCACCATTCGTCCTGCGTGGCATGCACATGATAGGATTCCATCAGCGAAAGCGGCTGGTCCAACCGGTCCTTCCCCGCATCCACCTTATACCCTTTTGCATCGCGGTTGAACCGGAACCCGTTCGCCAGGGTTCGCATCGGGACTAACGCAACTGAACCTGCGGCCAGCAGGAGTTTCATAAAGCTGTTTCTTTTCATTGTCTGTAATTGTGAGGAAAAGCTACGTAATTCCCCGATACAGAAGTATCCCCTCTTCGTGGTAGGATTTCGCGGTTAACCAATCCTGAAGAAATTAAAGCACGGCGCCGTCTTGCTGTAAAGAACTCATTGTATACTCCGGCCATGCCCCCTTTTTGGTCGCCACGAACGATCCGAGCTGACACGCAAAAGCAAGTGCATCCTGCACTCCCTTCCCATTAATCACCGAATATAGAAACCCCGCCAGGAAAGAATCACCGCTGCCGACCGTATCGGCTACCTGCACTTTAAAACCCGAATGTGAAGCCCATTCGTCTTTATAACAAACCATTGCACCATTCGCGCCGCGTGTAACCAGCACCGACCTGATCCCGAACTTTTCCCGTACAAGATTTACCTGGCCTTGCATATCGCCTGCTTGTCCATACCAGCTGCTGATCAGCTCCAGTTCCTCTTCATTCATTTTGAGCAGATCTGCCTGTTCCATCAGTGTCTCGAGTGTATCGCGCGTATAATGCGGTGCCCGCAGGTTGATGTCCAGGATTTTTTCTTTAGCATGCCCGAGTAACTCGATCAGGGCGGCACGCGAATCTTCGCGGCGGGCAACCAGGCTTCCGTAAATAAAGTAGGCAGACTCTTCCACCAGTTTCAGCAGCGAGGGAATCACGGTGATATGGTCCCATGCTGCTAAATCGGCAAATTCATACTTCATATCGCCGTTTGCATCCGGTGTTGCATTGACCACACCAGTCGGAATGGCCAGATCGACCTGTACATGGGAAGTATCTACCTGCAGTCCGTGAAGTATCGACATCAGTTCATCGCCCCGTTCATCGGACCCAAGGCGGGTAATGAGTTGCGGATTCAACCCGAGCGTATGCAGGTGATAGGCTACATTCATGGGTGCACCACCTGGCAAAGCGCCCGTTGGCAGCAGGTCCCAGAGGATCTCACCGAAGCAGACGATGGTCGGTGTATTTTCAATATGGCTTGTCATGGTGTCCAAATGTAATGATTAATGGGTAACAGGATTGGGCAACTCACGGCCCTCGAGACCTGCCAGCATGTTGCTGGCCGCGATCCTGGCCATGGCGGTCCTGGCCTCCACCGTTGCAGAACCGATATGCGGAAGTACCGCCACATTGGGCAGGTCGAGCAGTGGGTTGGATGCCAGCATGGGCTCCGGATTGGTAACATCCAGTCCCGCCCCCCAGATCAATCCCTGCTGCAGGGCATGCAGCAGGTCGGTTTCATTGTGTAACCCGCCCCGGCCGGCATTAATAAAAATGGCGGAAGTTTTCATCTGCGCAAATACCTTTTTATCAAACAACCCTTTGGTCTGCGGCGTTAAAGAGGCATGCACGCTGAGCACATCACTTTGTCGCAGCAATTCTTCAAACGAAACATAGCTGGCACCAAGTACCTGTTCTGCTTCCGCGTTGACGGACCTGTTGTGGTAAATGATCTTCATACCGTATGCGCCCTGGCACCGTTTCGCCATTTCGAGACCTATTTTACCAAGGCCGAACACGCCAAGGGTTTTACCCGAAAGCTCCACTCCCAGGTTGGCGGTCGGATCATAAAATCCCCAGTTGCCTGCAGCGATCTGTTTATGCAGGAAGAACGCTTTTCGTGAAACGGCCAGCATGAGCAGGAAGGCAGTATCGGCGGTGGCCGCGCTGAGTACAGCCGGGGTATTACTAACCGGAACATTGGCACGTCCATCCTGGTCCTGGCAGGTCCGGATCAGTTCTTCCTGGGTGAGTTCCCTTTTTTCAGTATGGATCGTAAGGGTGTGACCGGCATTGCGCAGCATAGCCAGGCCTTCATCCGGTAATACACGGGTAACGAAAATTTTCATCCTGCAATTTACCAAAAGCGCAGGCGGCAAAAAAATCAGGCCATCGAGTCCTGATTCTCGGACTGATAGCTATTGGAATCCTGGAAAATGCGCATCTTACTGTACAGGGTCTTTCGGCTGATCTTCAGGATTTCAGCGGCTTTGCGTTTGTTATTACGTGTTTCGTACAATGTTTTGCAGATAAGATCATACTCGGCTTTAAGCACTGCTTTTTTAAGGAACAACGGGTCGTGCGACTGGTAGGAGCGCACAGCCGCAGGCAGCAGCCGGGGCGCAACAGGTACCCCGTTTTCACCAAGGAACACAGCATCACGCACCAGCTCCCTCAACTCGTACAGGTTACCTGGCCACGCATAATTGCCCAGTATCTCCATCGCCTCCTCACTGAAACCAGGCACTTCCCGATTCCATTCCAGGTTTGTTTTTGCAAGGAAGTAGTTCAGGAAAAACTGGATGGTCTTTTTATTATGCCGAAGGGGAGGTATAGCGAGTGTGTTTTTTTCCGGTATGACAGCCAGCTGCTCGTGGGGGCTACGTGTGCCCCCGGTTTTACTGAGGCCGGTTATTATGCGGCACTGCAGGACATCAGAGATTCGGGGCAGGAACTGTTCCTGTTCCTCGAAGGGCAACTCGCTAAAATTATTCAGCCACACCGTACCGCCCCGGATGGATTCCAGGAGTCCCTCATCGGCCAGTTTCTGTAACTCCGCAAATTCCCTGCGAATAGGCTGCGAAAGCTCTACCAGCGCAGGATACGCAGCCGAGGTGATGCAGTTGATTATAAGGAATGGCCGCTCGTTGCGCTCACTCAGGTCATGGATAAGTTCAGCAATCCATTCCCTTCCTGAATCTTTGGGCCCGGCCAGTATCACCGGCAGGTCATTAGCAGCAATCGTGTTGACCTGTTCCACAAAACCCGGTATCATTACCTGGGTATTATTCATTTCTGTTTCCATAACATTTGTTGAAGTACCATATCAAACATAGCTTCCCCACAGCGGGATAAGCACGTTGTTATACCGGCAGTCGATTCACCGGATGTCCGAACGATAAATTTTGTTTTAAAGCTGGATGCGAAATGCATCCATTCAATATGTATACGCGGCCAGATTGGGTTTCAGGGGCTGGCTGGCCTTGCCCGCATTGCTCTAAAGATATTGCAATTCAACGGGAGTTTTGAAAAATCAGGGGAAATCCGGATAAAATCCCGGCAGGGGAAATCAGTCCTCAAAACACCATTCCATGCACCTGGTTGCAAGCAGGCAACGCTACAAACCAGTACCAACAAGCCTTTCGTACACACGGCAGGATTCTTGTTTAACCATCGGTAGTCTATCTCTTCCTACATTGCTTAAAAATCCCGCATGACCTCTTTACTTGGCGCACAGCTATTCCAGTTAATCATCCTTGCCATACCGGTGGCCTGTATCGCCTGGACGGTAACCCACGAAGAGGTATTCAGGGAACCACGTGAATATTGCGCGGGCCAGTCGAAGAGCGGCAGCCTTGCCAAACGGAAATTTTTCTATCTCTTCACCTGTGAATACTGCTTCAGCCACTACGTCACATTGGGGATGCTTGCCATCACAAAATTCCAACTGCTTTACACAGATTGGAGGGGTTATCTGATCAGCTTTTTTGCCCTGGTATGGGTAGCAAATATCTACATGGGCTTTTATGCCCGCATAAGAATTGATATAAAAAAAGACCGCGTCATCATTGCAGAGAAAGAACAAAGCCTGCGTGACGGGAACGATAGCGAATAAATCCAAAATGCCGTGGCAGGAATTTTGCCGATTAAGATTACCTTCCCGGCTCATTAATACTTTATCGGATGAGTGATCAACTTGCAAATGAACAGCGTGACTACCGGACCTGGGAGGATTTCCTGGTAGTGGGCGTTGGGGCATCGGCTGGTGGAGTGGAGGCGC
>SDZZ01000628.1 GCA_004173255.1 Chitinophagaceae bacterium
GGTATCTGGAATCCGTATCTCCTTATGCGAGGCGGCTATTTAATCAGATGTCGATCCCTGAGGTAGACAGCATCACCGGACTTCCACCGGCGGTTGCGCTGCAGCAGCAGCGCGGAGGAGCCTCGACGCGCTCTACAGTGGGGAGCGTGACGACCCTTTCCAACTTGCTGCGAATGCTCTATTCCAGGGCAGGGGATTATCCAGGCGGACAGGGTATCATCTATGCAGAAGGCTTTTCGCCCAATACACCGGAAGGTGCTTGTGGGCACTGCCATGGACTGGGTAAAGTATATGAGGTGAGCGAAAGGAGCATGGTTCCCGACGAAACAAAAACTATCCGCGAGCGCGCGGTTGCCAGTTGGCCCACTGCGTGGCAGGGCCAGAACCTGCGGGATATCTTAACCTCTATGGGTATTGATGTTGACATTCCCTGGAAACAGCTTTCTAAAAAAAACCGTGACTTTATCTTGTATACTGAAGAATCGCCTTCTGTTCCTGTCTACCCAGGGTATACCCTGCAAGAGGTGCAAAGGGCAATCATGGCAAAAAAACAGTTCGATTATATGGGTACCTTTATTGGCGCACGGCGGTATGTACTGCAGACCTTTGCGACCAGTCAGAGCCAGTTGATGAAAAAACGCGCGCTTTCGTTTATGACCGGAAGGGAATGCCCGGTCTGCGGGGGAAAGAGGCTGAAAAAACAGGCGCTTTCGGTAAAATTCGAGGGATTGGATATTGCCCAGATGAGCCGACAACCGCTCCAGGTGCTGCAAGATCTTTTCGGTCCTTATGCACGGCAATCGACTAAGGGGGATAATTCAAATAGGCATCACCTGGAAAAACAACTGGTTACCCAGCGGATCGCAGCTGACCTATATTCACGCATAGCGGTGATGCTGGAACTAGGGCTGGGTTATCTCAGTCTGGAACGGAGTACGCCGACGCTGTCTCCGGGAGAGCTGCAGCGGCTTAGGCTTGCTACGCAGGTACACTCTAATCTTTTCGGGGTTGTCTACGTATTGGACGAACCATCAGCAGGACTACATCCTGCGGATACCCGGGCGCTCCTCAATATCCTTGACCGGCTAAAACAGGATGGCAACTCGATCTTTGTTGTCGAGCATGAGATTGAGGTCATCCGCCATGCCGACTGGATCGTGGACATTGGTCCCGGTGCGGGCGAAAATGGTGGCAGGGTGATCTATAACGGCCCTGCGGCAAAGATCAAGGACTGCAAAGCGTCCATCACGGCGGGTTATCTCTATCCTAAAACACCATCTGCTAAAGCCAATGCACAGGCAGAAAGGAAACCGGAACAGTGGCTGGAACTAGAAGGGGTACACAAGAATAACCTAAAGGATTTAGATGTTGCCATCCCGATTGGGATAATGACCAGCGTAACGGGCATTTCGGGATCGGGTAAGAGTAGTCTGATCTCCCAGGTTTTGGTTGAACTGGTGGGGGCTGCGCTGGGGCAAAAGCCAGAAGCTGCTGAAGCGGAAAGCGGAACGGACCTTTTGGAGCAGCAGCCTGAAGACATGGTAAAGGGCGCGATTGCCGGAGGGCTCAAGGGGATCCGCCGTTTGGTGGTGGTAGACCAGAAACCCATCGGCCGAACGCCGAGGAGCAATCTGGCCACTTATACAGGTCTTTTCGATCCGGTGAGGAAGCTGTTCGCCAGCACGCCTGGGGCCAGGAAAAAGCGCTATGATGCCGGGCAGTTCTCTTTTAACGTGGCCAAGGGAAGGTGCGCCAACTGCCAGGGCGAAGGACAGGTAATGGTAGAGCTCCTGTTCCTGCCCAGCGTGTATACCCCCTGCCCTGTCTGCATGGGAACACGCTACAACGCGGATACCCTGAAGATCTTCTATAAGGATAAAAATATTGCCGATGTGCTGCAGCTCACCGTGGATGAGGCCGCCGATTTCTTTGATGAAGAACCTGGCATTTCAAGGGCGCTTGAAACGGTAAGGGAGGTCGGCCTTGGCTACCTTAGGCTTGGGCAATCTGCCACAGAACTCTCTGGGGGCGAGGCGCAGCGGATTAAACTGGCCAATGAACTCCAGCGCGCGCAGAACGGAAGCACGCTTTATATC
>SDZZ01000147.1 GCA_004173255.1 Chitinophagaceae bacterium
GAACAAACACCGCCAATTTCCATGCCCCGAAAAATCCCGGTAGGTTTGCGGAAAGTTTCTGCTGAATGGAGAATATTACCCGGAAAGTGCTGATCGCGGACGACGAACCAGACATATTGGAGATCCTCAAATACAACCTTGCAGGCCAGGGGTATGAGGTGATCACGGCCAAGGACGGCGATGAGGCCCTTGATAAGGCAAAACGGACACAACCCGACCTCATAGTGCTGGATGTGATGATGCCCAAAAAGACCGGGGTTGAAGTTTGCCAGGTTCTGCGCATGCTACCCGCTTTCAAGGAAACGCTGATTATTTTCCTGACTGCCGTAAATGATGACGGCACCCAGATCAAGGGACTGGAAACGGGGGCCGATGACTACATCAGTAAACCGATCAGTCCGAAAGTTTTCCTGAGCCGGGTAAGCGCCCTGTTCCGCCGGGTCAATAAAACCGAGGTTAAGACGCTGCAACTGGAAAACCTCACCATCGATCCGGAACGGTTCATGGTCCAGGTGGATGGCAAGGACATAATTTTAGCCAAAAAAGAGTTCGAGCTGCTGTACCTGCTGGCACAGCGTCCGGGCCGCGTGTTCCTGCGTAACGAGATCCTGAATCAGGTGTGGGGTAATGAGGTCATTGTAGGGGACCGGACCATTGATGTGCATATCCGCAAGATCCGGCAGAAACTCGGGATCGACTGTGTGACCACGGTAAAGGGGGTTGGGTATAAATTCCAGCTCTGATTCCCCGGGTGCCGCACGCAGTGAACCGGTTTTTGATTGACCGGCAAGCATCGCTGATCCATTTCCCGATGTCGTTTCCGGTTTATCCATTCCCCTCGTTACACATGAAAGTAGTTGAGTAAATTGTGATATGTTTTCGCTTAAAAATATTTCCCCGCGTGGTCTTTCTTTCCTGACCGCCTTCGCCCTTTCAGTTCCCATCGCCATCCTGGTGTTTTTCATAGAACACAAATGGCAGCCTGCTGCCATTTCCTTTGCCGTGGTGCTGGCTGGTGCCTACCTGCTGATTTCCTTTGTACTCGAGCGTTTCATTTACCGTAAGATCAAACTGATCTATAAATTCATTTACCAGACCAAGGCGTCCAAACGGGAGGAGACTTACTATAAATATATCCTTCCCAAGAAGAGTATCGATGAGGTACGCGAGGATGTGGAAGCCTGGGCCATGGGCAACAAGGAGGAGGTGGAGCTGCTGCGGGCCAATGAACAATTCCGGAAGGAGTTTCTCCAGAATCTTTCGCATGAATTCAAAACACCTGTGTTTGCGATCCAGGGATATGTGGACACCCTGCTTGGCGGGGCGTTGGAGAACCCCGAAGTAAACCGGCGGTTCCTCGAAAAAACATCGAGTAATGTGGAGCGGCTGACGAACCTGCTCAATGACCTGGATGAAATCTCCCGGCTGGAACGTGGTGAGCTTAACCTGATCAAACAGAATTTTGTGATCCAGGACCTGGTGAAGGATACGTTTGAGAGTATTTCCATCATGGCCGAGCAGAAGAATATCAGGTGTTATATCAAAAAAGGATTTGAATCGCCGTTGACCGTTTTTGCGGATAAGGAAAAAATCCGCCAGGTGTTACTGAACCTCACCGAGAACTCTATCAAATACGGAAAGATCAACGGGACCATTACCGCCAGTATGTATAATACCGATGGCAACCATATCCTGGTTGAAATGAGCGATGACGGTATCGGTATCCCGGAAATTTACCTGCCCCGGATCTTTGAACGTTTTTACCGGACGGAAACGGGGCGTAGTCTGGATGCGACCGGCAGCGGTCTTGGACTCGCCATCTGCAAACATATCATTGAAGCGCATGGACAAACCATCCATGTAAGGAGCCGCGTGGATGTGGGAACCAGTGTCGGCTTTACGCTCGACACGCGGAAGGATTGATCTGCCTTTCGGCTTGTCACCCTGGAACGGTCTATCGCTTTGTCACCCTGGAAGGGTCTATCGCCTTGTCACCCTGGAAGAGTCGGTCAGCATGTCGTGGTCTCCGAACTTCTCCCCTACCAGTCCCGCCATCAAGGAAGCCAGCTGCTGCTGGTAAAGTTGTTTCCCGTTTTTCATTTCACCCAGCGGTTCAATGCCCGGTCCCATCAATGCCATCCAAGTCTGTGAAGATCCTTTGATAAAGAAACCATGGGAGGTCCACTGGTCGTGTTTGCTTCCCCGACCATGATCGGTGGTTATGAGCAGGCTGGTGTTGTTCCGGTATCCGGGGGTAGACTGGATCCAGTTCCACAATTCCGCAATCATCTGGTCGGCTTTGGAAAGTGACTCGAGGTACAGGTCATATTTACCCGAGTGGGCAAACTCATCCGTTTCACCCAGTCCCAGCAACACCACGCTTGGCTGCTCTTTGGCCATATATTCCTTGGCAGTGATAAACGTCAGCTGGTCTTTCCTGGTACCAACATGTTCGGTCAGTATATTGGTCTGCACCTCATTCACCGCGGCAAACGTGGCCGATCCTTTGTCTTCCATATTTTCATACCCGCTGTTGATGACCAGGTTGTTCCTTTTTTGTCCAAGGATATAGGGAAACACATCCCATGATGTAAACGCTGCCACCTTACCGCTGAACAGTTCCTGGCCATTCAAATACTCCAGTACATTCGTATGCGGGTTGTGTTTCTTTTTGTTGGATGAAATGGCCAGGTCGGTATTGCCGGTAAACATTTCATGGTAACCCGGATAGGAGAAACTATAAATATTGGAAACGTTCATGTGACTGCGAAGGGAGCGGTTGCCGTACAACTGGCCCTTACGGGAAATAACGTTCCACAAAAAAGGCATCAGTCGCTGACGCCTTATCTCTTCCGTTTGCCCGCCATACATCAGGTTCATGGATGAAGTATCGGAGGTATATTCTGTATCATTCAGTAATTCCGGATCGGCGCCTTTGTAAAGTTCCTGCCAGCGCACGCCGTCAAGCGTAATGATCACCAGCCTTCCCGACGGTCGGATCAGCGAGGCATCCAGCTTTCCGGGCGGCGGCGGATGCGCTGAAGGCAGCGTCATCATAAACACCAGGCAGCAAAGGAATAGTTTCATGGTGAATGGTTTTGCAAAGAAACCAAGCCAGTATGACCGGAGCGTTAAGCATATATGACCATGTTATTAACTAATGCCGTTCCGATGCGAACTATTACGCGGGCATTTGATCCGGTGCAGCAACCCACGACCCCACTAAGAGTTAATCCCAGCAGGATCCGCCACCATCAACACTCTTCACAATAGCTTAATGATGGCTTAACGCCTGGTTCATATAGAAAGAACAACTTTAATAAACCTCCGTTATGGAAAAAAGAGTTGTCGATGTGGTGGTGCTCTCCGATGTGCATCTCGGAACCTACGCCTGCCGCGCGCGTGAATTGCTGATCTATCTCCGGAGCATAGCCCCGCGCCTTCTCATCCTTAATGGCGATATCATCGATGGATGGCAGTTCAGCAAACATTATTTCCCACCCGATCATATACAGGTAGTCCAGGAAATCCTGCATTTTTTATCAACCGGCACCAGGGTCATATATATAACAGGTAACCACGATGAAGCCCTTCGGCGCTATGCAAAGATGCAGGTCGGTAATTTCCAGCTGGCCGACAAAGCACTGATCGAGATCAATGGGTCCATGACCTGGATCTTTCATGGTGATGTATTTGACCACACCAGCAAAAACCCGGCGCGCATCGTGAGCCGGCTTGGCAGCAACGGTTATGCCGTGTTACTTGCATTCAACAAGATGATCAACCGGATCAGTTTATTTTTCGGGAGAGAAAAAATTTCCTTTGCCAAATCGGTGATGTCGCAGTTCAACAAACGATTTGTAAAAATTGAAAACTTTGAACGCCTGGTGGCGGGGCTGGCTATCGAAAAGAAGTACGATTGCGTGATCTGCGGCCACATCCACGAACCACAGAAAAGGACCATCAGCAATGAAAAAGGTTCGGTGGTGTACCTCAATTCGGGCGACTGGGTGGAACATATGACCACGCTGGAATACCATTCCAACGACTGGCACTTGTACACCTTCGATCAGGTAGTGGAAAAGGCTGAACGGATAAAAAAGGAACGGCCGAAAACACAGGTCATCCCGGTTGATATCGACGTGTACCTCGATACCCGGATTCCGCGGGCAAATGGAACAACGGGTTAGCACCGCTGGCCCGGATTTCACCGGAGATGCTTTTGCCATTTCGGGGGCGCTGATAATGCCAGTTGTTTTTCAGGTCCAGGTCGCGGCGCGCTCAGCTAAGGGGATTGTGTCAGGATGTTCAGGCAATCAACACTCGAATTCTGTTCAATAAACAACCAGGTTATGAAAATCCTTTATGCAGTGCAGGCAACCGGCAACGGACACATCAGCCGCGCAATGGAGCTGCTCCCCCACCTGAAACGATACGGCCAGGTAGACATCTTCCTCAGCGGCAACAACTCGCACCTGCGCCTGGATGCACCCGTCACCTACCGCAGTAAGGGGCTCAGCCTTTATTACAAGGGAACCGGCAGCCTCAACTACTGGCAGATGATGCGCGAACTGAAGCCCCTGCGCATACGCAAGGAGATCATGGAACTGCCGGTTGAAAAATATGACCTTGTCCTGAATGATTTTGAACATATCACCGCCGCTGCCTGCAGCCGAAAGGGTGTGCATTCGGTTAACTTCGGGCACCAGGCGAGTTTCGCCTCCCCGTTTTCACCAAGGCCACTGCAGAAGAGTATGATCGGTGAATTCGTCCTGAAAAATTATGCAAAGGCCGACCGTTACCTTGGACTGCACTTCAAAAAGTATGACGACTTTATTTTTACCCCTGTCATTAAAAAGAAAATACGTGAAGCAGTTCCGGTCGACCTGCAATACGTAACGGTATACCTTCCATCGTGGAGCGAAGCGCAGCTGATCCAGATTTTTTCAGCATACAAAGACATCCCGTTTGAAGTATTCTGCCACGAGGTAAAGGAAATAAAGCGGTTCAGCAACCTGACGCTGCTGCCGGTTGACGGGGACCTGTTTAACCAGAGCCTCATTTACTGCACCGGCATCATTACAGGTGGCGGATTTGAAACCCCCGCAGAAGCCCTGCACCTCGGGAAAAAGATCATGACGATCCCCATCAAAAACCAGTATGAACAACAATGTAATGCTGCCGCCCTTGCGGAAATGGCAATCACAAGGCTGAACGCCATTGACAACAATTTTAAGGAGCACCTGTACACCTGGATGAATGAAGGAAAGGTGCTGCAGATGGATTACAGCAACAGTATTGGCGAAAGTCTTGATCACCTGTTTAACCCGCCGGTTGCCAATAACAGGTATTTACGAGAACTGATAGCGGTGAATTAGTACCAACGCTTTCCGACCATAGTTCCACTGGCATAAAACATCCTTTCAATGGTGTAATCCTCATTGACATTCTGAAACGCGAGCCGATTTTTGGCGTTTTCAATCATGTCGGGACCTATCACCAAAGCCACGATCCAATCACTTCTTTTGAACACGGATTTTCATTTGAAATCTACTCACAGCAGATTGTGTCTTCCATTGCTGAACAGAATCTACAGAAAGATGAAAGCCGGATTGAAAATAAAACCTATAAAATTGGATGGCGAATGGATATGTGATGGGCATCATCGCTACTTAGCATCGCTGCTTGCAGACAGGCAAGTCCAAACAACGCAGTCTCTCCGCACTTCCGCAACCACTGAAACTGACTGGAAGTTGATTGAATTTGATGAGAAGGACTGGGAAAATGAGCAGGAAATACTTCTTCATAATCAACGGGATGCGGAGATTCATAACCTTACTATGGCCGAGTTGCTTTTACTACTGGAACAAAAAGTTTAACTTACAACTAGTAATGCTTATTTTTTTAGACATAGACGGTGTTTTGGTTCCTGCGAAAAGCTGGCAAAGGCCTGAGATCCTGAAAGACGGGTTTCCGGCATTCAGTCCAGGAGCTGTCAAAGCGCTGAACCAGATTCTGAAGGGCGATGTAAGAGTTGTACTTACAACTTCACACAAAGCCCATCACAGCATTGTCGAATGGAAAAATATCTTCAAAGAAAGGGGACTTGACATAACAAGCTTACTAACGCTTCCAGACAACATCGCGAACCTGAATCGAAAAGATGAAATTGTGAACTGGAAAAAAACAAACGACGTCAGTGAAAAGATTCTCATCATTGACGATGATAAGTCTTTACATGAGCTGCCTGCGTTTTTGAAAGATAAATGGCTGGAAACAAGCTCTCATATTGGCCTCACAAACTCTCACTTGCATAAAATGGAATCCATCTTAGAGCTCCAGTCCGACTTGACACAATGATGGATAAAAAAAATTCCTCTTAAAACTACATTCATAAAAAGGCATAAAAAAACCACTACGGGGAGACTGTACCCGTAGTGGTAAACTGCATGAGAAATTGTCACGACGGTACTGCTAACCCAAATGACAATTGTAGAACGACGGAGTAGAAAAGAACTGACGCAAAGATCGAAGCGCGATATTACCCCAGCGTTACGGTGGCGTTAACCGTACATTAAATCCATCAGGCGTCCGTGACCCTGTTTTTAACCGCTAACCAGCGACAAACCATGCCGTTCTATTCAAGCCCTCGCTATAAACAAAGAAGGGCGCCGTTGAGGCGCCCTTCAGGCTATAAACTAAATAAACAGGTTACAGGTTAACGAACTTGGTCCATCCCTTCCACCAGGTAGCCAGCGGGCCGGCTGGTGCAATAGCACCGCGGAAAGTAACGGTTTTGTCGAAGAACGTATCTGCTGTGAATTTTGCATCTGCGAAAGAGGCACCATTCAGGATTTTAGCGTTACCGTTGCTACCACCGAAAGGTGTAGGATCCGGAGCGGCATAGTTAAATGGCTGGATGAGTTTAACCTCATCGTTGGTTGTGAGAACGGTGTTGTCGTTTAAACCATTGGTGATCCAACTCAGGAGGTCAGCTTCCGTTTTGATGGTGGCTGCAACCGTACCGGTAGTAGCATTTGTCAGTTTGGTTGCCAGGGTATTGCCAGCAAGGGTTGTATTGCGGATGCGCAGTGAGCTATCCTCGATGTTGAGAACGGTAGATGTACCGGTTGTTGCATCGATCAGGATACCCTGTGGCCAGCCCATGATGATTGAATTGTAAATCGACAATGCAGAGTTCCTGCGGATTTGTGCACCTGCGCGGAACAGGCTATTACCCACATTGCTAAGGGTGGCACGTGGTCCGATTGCAGTAATGTTCGAAAACATCGGGCTGGTTTTCGGGGTGATAGCCGCACCACCTGCGTTATTATCACTTTCAAAGGCTTCTGAAGTAGAAATATCGGCGATCAGGGAATCACGGATACTGAGTCCGAACTGGACTTTACCGCTGAAACCATTATCGGTATCGAAATCATCATCCTGTGTTTTGTAGGCGATCAGGTATTTACAGTTAACTGTTCCGCCAAACCACTCGTAGGCATCATCCTTTGCATAGGATACCTGGATATGGTCGATGGTTGTACCGCGGCCAACTGCTGCCAGCGTCAGGCTGTTCAGTTCCTTATCGGGCTGCGCAGCATAACCCGCGTATTCAATGCGTACATATTGCAGTACACCTGAGTTGTCATCATCATCCGGTGTTGCACCACCACCCGCGAGGGCATCCCCGGTTGCGTTATTCACACCACCTTCCACTTCGAAAATACCAGGACCACCACCGGTTCCGGTAAAAGAGGTATTGATATTTGCTTTACCGCAAAGGACGATACCGCCCCAGTCGCCCGAAGTCGGACTTACGGAATTTGAAGTAAAGATAATTGGCTCATCTGCCGTACCCGCAGCCATCAGCTTGGATCCGCGGCTGATGATAAGTGCAGTAACGTCGCTTGTAGTGAGGGCACATTTAACCGTAACACCTGGCTCAATCGTCAGGGTTGAATTGTTGACCATGTATACAGGGCCACGAAGGATATAAGTATTTCCTTTGCGGAAGGTGGTATCAGAAGTGATGCGGCCGGTAATGGTATAGGTCGATCCTGTTGACCCGCCATTTCCACCGCCTGGCTCGGTAATATAGATTGGTTCCCCGTCTGTTTCGATTTTCCGGCATCCTGTTCCTGCCACGGCAGCAATCGCAGTTAAATAAAGAATGTACTTTTTCATCAGTTTATTTGTTTAAAGAGTTGTGTGCTTGTTAATTAAATGATACTATAGTTAAACGTGAGGCTGAAATTGGTTCCGAGTTTACGGGTGAAACGGTAGGCGTCAATATTTTTCTGGAACGAATCCTTGTTGTTCCTGTTCTGGTAGAAATATTGTGTCTGGTTCAGCAGGTCTGAAACATTGAGACGCAGTTCGCCTTTGTTCGACAGGATCTTTTTTGCAACCTGGAAGTCCATTACTGGTCTCGGAGCTTCATAAATATCAGGAGTGCTTGCCCCGTTTGTTTTATCACCCACCAGGTAAAGGCGTTCACCGATCTGGTTAAAGAGTACGGTGGCATTCCATCCTGACTTTTCGTTGTCATAGAGTAAACCAAAATTCACGAGGTACGGCGACTGCCCCTGGAGCGGACGATCAAGCGCCAGTGCATCACTCTTCACCCGGCTGTAGATGTAGGCCATATTTGCCTGGAAGGTGAAATTTTTCAGTCCGGTTGAAATCACGTCCAGTTTTTTACGTACTTCCACTTCAACACCGTACGCATTCGCCAGGTCACCATTCTCAAACAGGAAGGTGCTTGCTCCGCCTGAGCCTTCATTCAGGATCTGCTCGATCGGTTTTTCAAAATGTTTGTAGAAAACACCGGCAGTAAATACTTCACCGGCTCTCGGATATATTTCGTAACGGAAATCCGCATTGATGACCTTGGTGCGCTGCAATGCCGGGTTACCCTGCACAGAGGCGTTCAATTCAAAGTCATACAGGTTAAGGGAAGCGAGTTCACGAAGCTCCGGACGAACCACTGTCTGTGAGCCCGACAGGCGGAGATTGGTTTTGTTGTTCAGTTTCAGGGTGGCGTTCAGGCCGGGCAGGAAGTCAGTCACCTGGGAATGGGTATGACGTTTATCCCATTGCTTTACACTACCCACCAGCTGATCGTAGTCTTCCACACGAAGTCCCCATACCACGCGCAGGTTTCTGGTAAACTGGTTATCGAACTGGATAAATCCTGCATTGAGGATTGTATTGGCCATGTAACGGTATTGTTTGTCAACGATGGCACTGAAAGAAAAGAGGTTGCTGTTTGCACTGCCATCGCCAAAGTTTTCCGGAGCAAAAATCTGGTCGGCCGGTAATTCCCTCAACGTGGCGTTATCCCTTTTCAGGTAGTTGGCAAAAAGGATGGCATCAAAAAGGCGATCCTTGATCTGCAGCATATACCCACCCTTCACAGTTTGCTTCTGGCCAAGCCAGTTGAAGTTGTAGCTCAGGTCACCACCCCCGGTGTAGATGTAATCACTCAGGCTCTGGAAAATGCGGCTTCCGCTCTGCTGGGAGAGGTTATTACTCAGGATGGCAGAATAGGGTGACTGTTCATCCTTGCGGCTATACAGGATCCTGCGCTGGTCAGGAATATAACCGTCAAGGATGTTGAAAGC
>SDZZ01000148.1 GCA_004173255.1 Chitinophagaceae bacterium
GAAACAACTGGAGGTGGATGAAGCGGGTTTTGAAAAAGCATTGAAAGAACAGAAGGACCGGTCAAGGGCCGCCACGGCGATTGATACGGAAGACTGGGTTGAACTGGGTGAATCCGGCCGCACCGGTTTTACCGGTTACCGTGACCTTGAAACCGAAACACGCGTAGCCCGTTACCGGAAAATAAGGGCGAAAGGGAAAGAGCAGTTCCAGCTCGTACTCGACAGCACTCCTTTCTATGCAGAAAGCGGCGGACAGGTGGGTGACACCGGCCAACTCGAGTTTGCCTCGGGAAGCATCCGGGTAAATGATACCAAAAAGGAAAATGATCTGATCATCCATTTTACAGATGAACTGCCCGACGATATCGGTTCGCCTGTAAAGGCAAAAGTGGACCAGTCAAAACGGACAGCCATTACCCGTAACCATACGGCCACACACTTACTCCATGCTGCACTGAAAACAGTACTGGGAAAACATGTGGCACAGAAAGGTTCTCTCGTTTCGGCAAGCGTACTCCGGTTCGACTTTGCCCATTTTTCTAAAATGACCGAAGAAGAAATCCGTCAGGTGGAAGACCTGGTGAATGAAAAAGTGCGGGAGAATATACCCGTGGTCATCCGCGAAATGCCAAAGGAAGAAGCCCTGAAATCCGGCGCCACTGCGCTTTTTGGTGAAAAGTATGGCGACCTGGTGAGGGTGGTCACCATCGATCCCGACTATTCAGTTGAACTATGCGGGGGTACCCATGTGGGCGCTACCGGCATGATCGGATTGTTTACCATCACCAGCGAATCGGCCGTGGCCGCAGGTGTTCGCCGTATAGAAGCATTGACCGGCGAAGCCGCTATGAACCATAACCACGGTATCACTTCACAGTATAAAAAACTGACTGAACTGCTCAAAACAAAAGATCCCCTGAAGTCAGTCGAAAAACTGATGGATGATAAACAGGCGCTGGAAAAAAAGCTGGAAGGGTTGGAAGCAAAACAACTGGTTGTACTGCGGAATGAACTTGCTGCAAAAGCAGAAAAAATAAACGGGATTGATTTTGTAGGAGCGGTGGTTGAGGTATCATCGGCCGATGGCCTGCGCAGGATCAGCACGGACCTGAAACAGAATTTCACTGACTACGCCGCAGTGCTGGCAACCAGCATAGATGGCAAATCCTTTGTGGCGATCAGCCTTTCGGATAAACTGACGTCCGGCGGAAAACTGGATGCAGGTAAAATTATCAGGGAACAGATAGCACCACTCATCAAAGGCGGCGGCGGAGGCCAGAAGGGGCAGGCAACTGCCGGGGGCCAGGACAGCTCAAAGCTGCAGGAAGTAATTGAAGCCGTTAAACAGCTGCTGACAGCTCAGTAACGGACTGCTTCCTCCTCCTCGTCTTTGAACTTGTATGATCTCGACTCCCAGTAGATGTAGATCATGTAAGTAATAGTGGCCAGGCACAATACAATGCAACAGATGGACAGAATTTTCATAAGGGTTACCGCTTAGGTTATTAACCGGGATCAAATATGATAATTTTTTTCGGTTTCCGGGCATCCGACCCTATGTAAAAACCATTAGTAGATCTACTCAATGGATTGATTTTCATTACTGTACTGGAATTTTTTGGACGTAATGGCGTGATTATCCGTATTCTAAACCAGCCATACCGGCATCGTTGCCGGAACTTAAATCCGGCTAAGAACATTTTAACAATTCCGAAATGTTTCGTATTTCAGGAAATCCCTTTATATTTGATCTACGAAAGACAACGTAGACATAAATTTAAATACATGAAAAAAGGATTAGTAAGATTAACTGCACTGGCGCTCATGGCCACCACAATTGTTTCGGCCGACGTAAAAGCCCAGGAGGGCCAGGGTACAGTCCGTTCCAAAAACGGCGGGGAAGAGATTACCATTTTACGCAAATCGGACAGCACCGAAAAAATGATCATTGTTGTTGATGGCGACAAGATCATGGTCAACGGAAAATTAGTTGACGAAAATGATGGGGACATCACGGTCAACCGCCGGAAAGTGAGGGACGTAAGTGCCTTCAGTTTCGGACCCAACACCAGGTACACTGTTACATCCGACGCCCGTCCCAACAGTGCCGTACTGGGTGTAACCAGTTCCGCCGCTGAAAAAGGGATCAAACTCCTTTCAGTTACAAAGGAAAGCGGGGCCGACAAAGCCGGTCTTAAAAAGGATGATGTGATCACTAAAATCGACAATGATGAGGTATCGACGCCGGATGCACTGACAAAAAAAATCAGGAGCCACAAACCAGGTGACAAGGTAGATGTGACTTACCTGCGCAATGGCAAATCACAAAAGGTGACTGCCGAACTCGGTAAGATGGACGAGGTGGTGGTAACCGGGTTTGGAAGTATGGGTGATTTTGATATGAAGTTTGACAATGATGCCTTCAATGGCATGAATGAAATCCAGCTGGACAGGATCCCGCGTGTATATGGCCAGACTTTTGGTGCCCTGAGCGGCGCACCCAGACTGGGTCTTACCGTACAGGATACCGACGATGGCAAAGGAGTAAAGGTCCTGAATGTAAGTGATGAAGGCAATGCGGAAAAAGCCGGGATCGAAGAAGATGATATTATCCTTGAGGTGGATGGCAAGGCCGTCAACAGCGCCGATGAAATTGCAAGGATCATGAAAGACAGCAAAGACAAAATCAGTGTTAAGTTCAAATATGAGCGTGATGGCAAAACCAATACCATCGACGTAAAGGTTCCCCGGAAATTAAAGACCGCGAACCTCTGATAAAGTTTTCAATTATCTCCGTGTGTAGTAAACCCCCGTTGTCTAGCGGGGGTTTCATTTTTTGGGGTTACTTTTGCAAATCCCATATGCAGGAATTATCAAAATACGAAACGGTGATTGGCCTCGAGGTCCATGCCCAGCTGCTAACCCACAGCAAGTTGTTTTGCGGCGATTCGATCGCATTCGGGGCCGAACCGAACACGCATGTAAGCCCCATTACCCTGGCCCATCCGGGTACCCTTCCAAAAATGAACCGGCAGGCAATCAGGCATGCCATTAAGATGGGCCTGGCCTGCCACTGCGAAATAGAAAAACAGAATTATTTCGCCCGCAAAAATTATTTCTACCCCGACCTCCCGAAAGGTTACCAGGTATCGCAGCATACCACCCCTATCTGTAAAGGTGGCTATGTGCCCATCAGCACCTCCGCCGGTGACCGCAATATCCAGCTGAACCGGATCCATATGGAAGAAGATGCAGGCAAAAGCCTGCACGATGTGGATGACGCCAACACCTGTATCGATTATAACCGGGCAGGTACGCCATTGATTGAAATTGTAAGTGAGCCCGATCTGCATAGCGCAGAAGAAACTGCAGCCTACCTGACCGAACTCCGCAAGCTGGTTCGTTACCTGGGTGTATGTGATGGGAACATGGAAGAAGGCAGCTTCCGTTGCGATGTAAATATTTCCGTGCGTTTGCGGGGAACCGAAAAACTGGGAACAAAAGTTGAGATCAAAAACCTGAACTCTATCCGCAACGCACGTAAGGCAGTTGAATACGAAACGGAACGCCTGTCGGGTATGCTCGACCGGGGTGAAACCATCCTGCAACAAACAAGGACACTGGATGTGAATACGGGTAAAACATTTGCCATACGCGATAAAGAGGACGCAGATGATTACCGCTATTTCGCCGACCCTGACCTGCCCCCGTTTAACCTGACCGATGACTTTATTGAGTCCATCCGCCAGGGCATTCCTGAGTTGCAACGGGAACGGATTAGTCGCTACATGCGCGACTGGAACCTGCCGGAGTATGATGCAAAAGTGATCACGGAAGATATCGAGATGGCTGATTATTTTGAAGCCGTGTCGGCAGTCACCGCCAACCGGAAGGCAGCCGCCAACTGGATGCTGGGGAGTATCAAGTCATGGATGAACGACCACAACGCAGCACTGGCTTCATTTCCCTTGAAACCGCCGATGATTGCAGCGCTGATCAGCCTGGTGGATGAAGGAAAAGTAAGCAACTCGTCAGCTACATCAAAGTTGTTTACCCATTTGCTGGCCAACCCGGATGACAATCCGGAAGAAGCTGCTGGCAGATTGGGATTGATCCAACAGTCAGCTGCCGGCGACCTGGAACCATTGATTGACCAGGTACTGCAGCAGTTTGAGGCTAAAGTCGCCGAATATAAAAAAGGTAAAAAAGGTTTGCTGTCGCTGTTTGTCGGCGAGGTAATGAAACGATCAAAAGGCAAAGCCGATCCGAAGGTCACCAACCAGCTACTGCTGGAAAAATTAAAATAATAATTCAATCACATTATATGCGTGAAATAAATGTCCGTGCCCGTTTATTACCTGCCTTTTCAATTGCCATGCTCGTTACTGTGCTCACAGTAGCCTGCACCAGTAAACAGGATGCAGGCAAAATGGTGATCAAAGGAACCATCATTAACAATACGGCGAAATGGGCCTACCTGGAAAAGGTGCCGGTAACAATTGAACCTACCGTCGACGACTCTGCACAGATCGGCAAGGACGGTACATTTACCCTGACCGGCAAAACCGGTGAATCGGTGATTTACAATATCCGTTTTGATGAAATGCGCACACCGGCTGCGAGTGTGGTAAACGATAAACCACTGATCAAAATCAATATCACGATGAGCCCCTCACCCGAACCCATCGTTGATAAGTATGAGGTGAGCGGCTCACCGGTGAGTGAGTCCCTGAAAAAATTCATGGTGAGTACCAATACCGAATTGCAGAAGATTTTCGTGATTGCAAAAGAACGGGATTCACTGCAGCGCAGTGGGGCAAGTGACAGCATAGTGATGGACCTGGAAAACAAACAGGCCAAACTGGCTTCGGAGCTCAAGGCATTCTCGTTAAAATCCATTGATGAAGCCAAAGACCCTGCCCTTACCTTATATGAACTGGGTTACTACCAGGCAATGGCCAATTCACGCGGCTTCGGACTTGAAGGGCTTACCCTGGATATTGTAATGGGAGTGGTGAACAAAACTGCTGCTGCCTTCCCTAAACATGAAGGCCTGGCAGCTGTAAAAACCCAGCTTGCACAACAGGCGGCACAGGACCAAACCCAGCAGCAGCCTGGTTCGCAGGAACTGGTAGGAAAACCGGCACCGGACTTTACATTGCCCGATGTGAACGGCAAACCGGTATCCCTGAGTTCGTACCGTGGCAAGTATGTGCTGGTCGATTTCTGGGCCAGCTGGTGCTTACCCTGCCGCCAGGAAAACCCGAATGTGGTGCGTGCCTACAACCAGTACAAAGCAAAAGGTTTTAATGTGCTTGGAGTGTCACTCGACCGTCCGGGGCAAAAAGACAAATGGCTGGAGGCAATTGCAAAAGATAATCTCACCTGGACGCATGTCAGCGACCTGAAGTTCTGGGAAAGTGAAGTAGTTGGATTATACGGACTGCAGGGAATTCCTTTTAATGTACTGGTAGGACCCGATGGAAACATCGTTGCCCAGGACCTGCGCGGGCCCAACCTGATCAGCAAACTTGGGGAAGTGTTTAACTGATCCCACGCGCATAGACCGGGATAATGCATCCGGCTAAAATTGCTGCCTTCACAGGTAATGCATCCGGTTAAATTGCTGCCTTTTCACCGACCATGCGAATGTTTTTCAATTCCTGTCGGGTTATATTATAGAAAAAGCCTTCGCAGTTCTTTGCGAAGGCTTTTTTGCATCTCTTCTTTTATTTCACTTCGAAGCTGAAGGTGGTTGATCCTGCCAGCCCATCTTTTGTGATGCCCTGGACCACGCCGGTAAATTTTCCCTTCAGGTCCGACGTGTAAAATGAAACGTTGTAAGTATTCCCGGTTGAAGGTTTCATGTTACCGGTCCACAACAGTTGCGTCCGGAAATCAGGCATCCTGTTTTCTTTTGCAGCGGCAGTAGCGTACTTCGGTGAATAATATTCCCGCTGCAGTTGTAACCCTTCGTAGTCAACTACCAGCGCCGATGGATCCAGCGTGAATGCAGGCATCTTGCCGTCATAGGTGCTGTAACTCACGATGCCTGCCAGGGAAAGGTTATTCAGCAGGTAACGGCGATGCATCACTTCAATCTTGTTAACCTTCAGCGGATCATAGGTGGCTATTTTGTCAACGTCAAAAACCGGCACGCCGTCGAGCAGTACAAGCGGATCAACCGTAAAGAATTGCCCGCGGGGCTGGTCGTTCACACGGTAATGGAATTTGCCAGTAATCTTCCGCACATTCACTGCGCTTACATATTCCCGCATCACCTCTTCCATCGTATTAAACCGGGTAAACTTATCGAGAAAAAACTTACTGTCAGGTGTACCATAGAATGCAGTGCTGTCGGTAGCTACAGGTTCTTTTGACCGTTGCAACAGGTCATTCAGGTAAATATTCTGGACCTGCGTGCTGATACCATTTTCAAGTATCTGGCTGGCTGCAGCAGGTTTTATATACGGCGCTGTGTAAGGCCTGCTGGAATAACTGGTGGAAAAAGGATCCGCCAGTTCAATCTGGTAAGATGCCGCATTTTTATCGGTCTGTACCACCAGGCTTGAAGGTCCATAATACCCTTTGACCAGCGTTGTGAATTCGCCAGCGGTATTGGATGTGCCAACACCCAGGCTCCTCGCCTTACCCACCGGTGCAACAAACACCTGCACACCTGTTGCTGGCTGCAATCCGGATTTAATCCGCACGTTGCCGCGGATCAGGTGGCCTTCATATTCCGGTAAAAAAGTCATTAAAGGTTTTGCGGGTAAGGGGCCCTCATTCATTTTAAACTTTCTCCACCCATTTACCAGCATCAGGTTGTCGCTCGCCTGCATCACGTCCGCGGCATTTGAAAAATAATAGTCTGCCGAATCAATATTCCCGGGCAGTTCGGAACCAAGCCAGATCCATGCGGCGATGGAAGCCGGTGTTGACTGTCCGGGTTCATCGCGGTAAACCGATAGCGAGAGGTCACCATTTACCGGTTGCGCTTCGGCAGTTTCGCTGCGGAAACTGACCGACACCGGTGAACGGATACCAGTTGATCCCGGTGTAACGTCGGAAACGATACGGAGGATTTTATCGGTCGGTGAAAAGTATAAACGTTCCGCAACAGGCTGCCGAAGGGAATTGAACAACGTCAGATGGATAATACCTTCCCCTGCTGTTTCACGATCGACCAGGAAGCTGGCGCCGTTAGCTGTTGCCAGCTGGTACTGTGCGGCCTTCACCCGCTTGCCGTTCGACACCAGCAGGTAGATGTGCTGGTTCAGCTGGTCAGCCGATCCGTTCACGGTTACTTTCAAAAGATTTCCTGCAGGTTCTACCGCCATCACCAGACCGCTGTTAACGGCAGCCGGAAGTTCAACTGTCTTAGTCCGGGTTCCTGCTGTTATGATGGCCCGGTAAGTGCTGCCCTGTGCGGGCTGGAAAGCGAATTGCCCCATACCAAAATGGCCGGATGAAAAACGGGCCACCGTATCGTTCGACGAGTTCAGTATAACGCTGTTGTAGCTTACACCTTTACCTGTGTGATCCCACACCTTGAACCCGACAATGGATTTCAGGCCGTTTACCAAGTCACCGCCTTCAGGGAAAATACCAACTTCAAGACTGCTGTCTGTTTTTGTTTCCAGCATGGACACATCGGGCGAAACAAGGGTGTTGACAACCGACAGGTCCTGCTCATAGTAGAGTGCTGCATCGAAATTTTTCATCCAGCTGGTGTATGCACGAAAACGATAGGTGCCCGTTTCTACAGTGAAAGGAATATAAAAAGATCCGGGGCCACTACCTTCTTTTACTTCCACCTTTCCCTGCAATACGGGTTCGTTCTTTGAATTCAGTAATTCGGCATAAACAATTTTACTCACGGTGGATGGTGTATTGGATGATCCATCGATGGTGTAAAGTTTAAACCAGATTGTTTCTCCCGCTGTATAAGCTGGCTTGTCCAGGTGTGCATATACTTTTTCAGTAAACACAAATGGTTTGAGTTGATTGCTGAAATCCGATTCGATTGACTTCAATATTTCCCGCTGCCCCGCGGCCGACAGGACGACGATACCCAGTAAAAACGTAACAAATGATTTTTTCATCTTCAGGATTATTCAGGATTACCAGAATGTGGGTTTGAGGGTGGTTCCGCCATAAAAGGTGCAGTCGGCGCATTCCCTGTTTGCCCCGACTACTTTGTCGGGACCGTCACCGTAATAGACCGGGATAAACGAACCGCTGCCAAATAATTCAGACATCTCCACCCTTGTCATCCCGATCTCCTTCTCTTCACAGGGAAACGGGAACGAAGTGCTGAATGCCGGAACCTCATCCCTCGTTACAAAAATGCGTTTGGTGGTTACCGTATGGGCCGACAGGTAACCGATGACCGGTTCGTCCGGATTGGTTATGCACCGGATATTTCCAATGAGTTCCGTAGGCTGTGCATCAAAAATACTTCCCCCGGTTTCGGTCATCTTCTTCAGGCTTTGCCAGTAGGAATAAGCCTGCCCGGTGAGGGCATACTGTTTTACCAGCATGCTCTGGCGAACGTTAAACTGGTTGCCACCTTTGCTGTAGGTGTACAGCGGCGCTTTGGAGATAACATCGGAAGAAAGGGCAGCCGATGAGCCGATAAGGATATCGGATGAGTTACGGGTTGACCAGCATCTGTAAATCATTTCATCCGGGGTGCGGTTCACGATTGAATCCCCGTTATACTTCAGGTTGGTATTGTAGTTTGCATGGTATTCCCAGGTTTCGGCAAACTCCCATCGATAGTAACGTGTACTGTTGCTGTTGTCGTGCGTGCTGACCGTAAAGTTGAGTTGCACCAGTGATGGGTCATATGTCCAGGCCACCTCATCTATTTCGGGGGTTTGCCTGGGGGTTACAGGGTCCGACAGGTACATTTTTCCATCCGCCGTCTCAATGCGCAACTGGTAGGTTGTACCGGTAGCAAGCGATCCGGTAGGCAATGCGTAGTTGCCATTGCCTTTGTTTACCGAGCTGGACACTGGCGTGCCATTTGACTGCAGGATCGACAGGGAAGCAGTCGATTCCCGATCAACTGCCGTGTTTTCGCCCGGTGGCTGGGTACGTGAAAGGGTAAAAAAACTGCTGTCGCTGCTTACATTTATAAATCCTTCCACCACCAGGTAATTATAATCCATTTCAATTGCGGGGGGTACATATTCTTCCCGGCAGCTGAACAGGGAGCCTGCAACCAGTAATGTTGATATAATATATTTTACAGTTTTCATAGGGGTCAGAATTTAAAGTTGTAAGTGACAAACGGGATCGCGCTTCCGAAAATCGATAACTGGTACCCTTTCACGGCATTGTTCTCCTTTACAAAATAAACCGAGTATGGGTTCTTCCTGGCAGTAAGGTTGTACACACCGATTGACCACGAGCTATGGAAAATCTTTTGCTTCTTGTGGTTGCCTTCAATATTCATGGAGAAATCTGTCCTGAACACATCGGGGATCCGGTATTCATTCCTGTTGGAATAAAACACCCTGTCGGCCCCGCCATAACTATAGATAGCGATGGGCAGTGTGATCGGACGACCGGTACTGTAAACTGCATTCAGGGAAAGGCTCA
>SDZZ01000629.1 GCA_004173255.1 Chitinophagaceae bacterium
GCGCATTTATCCTGTATAATTTTCTTGGTTTTGATAAGGCACAACTGGTATTCTCTTCCATGAGCGGACCGCTGAAGGTTACGCGTGAAGGGGATCTTATAACACTGGATTTCCCGGTGATCAGGCCTGAACGGTTCAATGACTATCCGGACGGACTGAAAGAAGCATTAGGGGTGAATGAGCTGGTTGGTGTGTACCTCGGTCGTGATCTCCTGGTAGAAGTCCCTGCTGAAAAAGATGTGCAGGGTGCCCGGCCTGATTTCACTGCGATCAAAAAGCTCGGCTATAAAATAATCCTTACAGCCCCGGGTAACCAGGTGGATTTTGTATCGAGGTTTTTTGCACCGACTTATGGCGTGGATGAAGATCCCGTAACCGGTTCTGCCCACTCGCAACTGATCCCTTTCTGGAGTGAAAAACTCGGGAAAAAGAAAATGGAGGCGAAACAACTTTCGCGCAGGGGTGGTACATTGAAAGTGGAACAACTGGACGGGCGCGTGCTGATGGGAGGCAAATGTGTCTTTTACATGAAGGGCGAGTTTGAACTGCCATAAAGAATAACGGGCTTACACCACCGACCGAGCTATTACTAAACACGGCTGAATTACCCCTTCAACCAGACGGTCTCCGGGCTGAACCAGCGCCCTGGTTCAAATCGTTTCAATAAACCTTGACCTCACTTCAGCTGAAGGAATCATGCAGGTCTCTTTTTTTCCAAACCATTTGTACCGGTTCCTGGCAACCCATTTATAAAATGGCTGGCGGATGAACTTCGGTACCAGCAGCAGGCTGTTCAGCATTTTTGCGGGCCAGTTCAGGTATTTTGCTATGCGGAGTGCCGCATCGGAGTAAGCATAAATTCTTCCATCATCCACCAGGATCACACTGTCAATGGAAGGCGGAATGCCATATTCTTTCCGCAGTGATTCGCCGACCAGGCTTTGCAGTGGGGCAAAACGCAGTTTCGCATGTGGATCATGTCTGATCGCATAATTCACCATCGAGTTGCAGTAGTTGCAAACGCCGTCGAAGAGAATAATGGGATGGGAGTTCATGAGAACAAAGTTAACCCCTCTTTCATCCCAAAAAAACGGTTTGCCCGACTCCGGCTAAAACTAACCTTAGGCGTTAGTATCGTAAAACAGGAGTACAATAGTTTCTTTTGGCGACCCGGAACCGGTGCCTCATTCGTTACCCCATATTATGAAAGACCTTCTGCACGTCTTCGTCCTGCTCCAGTTTCTCAATTAATTTACTTACGTCTTCTGCCTGGTCATCATTCACCGGGACGGTCACTGTCGGAATCCATTCCAGCTCCGAGCTCAGCGGAACAATGCCTTTATCTTCCAATGCTTTCTGCATGTTGCCAAAATCAGTAAAGCCAACACGTAATACCAGTACCTCATCACCATTCTCCTGTGTGCTTTCACCCAGTTCTTCCAGGCCAAAGTCGATCAGTTCCAGCTCGAGGTCATCAGCACTCAGCCCTTCGGGTTTCAATTTGAAAACACCCATCTTTTTAAACTGGAAGGCAACACTTCCACTGTTACCCATGGTGCCATGGCCTTTATTAAATATTGATTTCACATTGGCAACTGTGCGAACGTGGTTGTCGGTGGCAGTTTCCACCAGGATGGCCACACCATGCGGGCCGTATCCTTCGTACAATACCTCATCGTAGTTGATCAGTTCCTTTCCCTGCGCGCGTTTGATAGCGGCTTCCACCCTGTCTTTCGGCATACCAACGGAGCGGGCATTCTGGAAGCAGCGCCTCAGGGCGGCGTTGGAGTTGGGGTCTGGCCCGGCAGCCTTCACAGCGATCACGATTTCCTTACCGATCCGGGTAAAGTTTTTCGCCATCTTATCCCAGCGGGCAAACATGCTTGACTTACGTACTTCAAAAATCCGTCCCATTGACTATCTGTTTAAAATATTATCGGAAGCCCCTTTGCCGTGATGCCTGCGCCCGGCGTGGAAGGGGGTTCGCAAATGTAAAGCAAAAAAAATAGCCGTCCAGCGGGAAGCGGGACGGCTATCAGTATTCCGGTAAAATTATCGTTCAACCATGTTTTCCCTGGTAATGTT
>SDZZ01000630.1 GCA_004173255.1 Chitinophagaceae bacterium
TTGCTATTCCGTCATCAGCACAACGTCGCGATAGTTTTGACACTGCCTATTACAAAACCTACCCGAGGCAGGTAACAGGACGCATCTTTTTTTCACAGAAGTACACGAGGGTTAACCTGGATGCACCGGGATCCACGCTGAAATATTCGCCGAATAATCCATTCGCAATAGGAATAGGGGCTACTTACGGCATTGCTACGTTGAATATTGGGGTGGGATTGCCTTTTGCAACCAACGAAGATCTCAAGGGCAAAACAAAAACACTCGACCTGCAGTCACATATTTATGCGCGCAAATGGGTAGTAGACCTGTATGGCCAGTTTTATAAAGGGTATTACCTTAATCCGAGAGGCAAGGCAGCCGCAGGCAATGATTATTATATACGGCCCGACATGAAGGTGCAGGTGATCGGCGCCTCGGCGTATCATCTTTTCAACTCTGACCGGTTTTCCTATCGTGCGGGGTTTTTACAGAATGAGTGGCAGAAAAAATCAGCCGGATCATTCCTGCTGGGCGGTGAGATTTATGCCGGCCGGATCCAGTCTGACAGCGCCCTTGGACCCACCACCATCGACAACCAGTTCGGATCACTGGGTATCCGGCAGGTTAATTTTTTTGAAATAGGACCCGGCGCGGGATATGCTTACACCTTCGTACTGGACCAGCACTGGTTCCTCACCGCAAGCGGTACCATTAATGCCGATATCAGTTTTAACAAGGAAAAAGTGTCAGCAGGAAAAGAAAAGCAAACGAGTATCAGCCCCAATTTTACCCTGCGCGGGGTGGCGGGTTATAATAGCGATAACTGGAGCGCTACCGTATCGTGGGTTGAAAACAACCTCAATACAAACGGATCAAATAAAAGGGAATACCTGGTCCGCACCGGCAACTTCCGGGTAACGGTTGCAAAACGTTTTAAACCCGGACGCAAGCTGCGGAAGAAACTGGAAGTGATAGATGAGCTGCCGGTTCAGCCCTGACAGCACACATAGATACACATTTATTGAGTCAAGAGCTCATCCCTGATCCGGTTACGGCAAGCCTTCCAGCCCGACATTAATCCTGCATGCTGCGAACCGCCCGTTTTATATAACTACCAATTCATAGAAATCTTCGGGGTTCAGGTACTTCTGCGCCAGGGCCTGCAGCTCTTCTGCGGTAACCGTCTTGATGGTGTTGATCGAATTGTAGAAATAACTTTCATCCATGCCGTTCAGCACAATGTTTTTCCATCGCGCAATGATCTGGAAGGGACCATCGAGCTCCCCAAGGATGCCACCAATCATATAATTGCGCACGAGCAACAGTTCTTCTTCATCGATCAGCTCCTCGCGGAGATCTTTCATTTCTTTATATACCTCTTCGATAGTGGCCTCGGACACTTCCCGCCCGGCCTCGGTGCCGATCATCCATGCCGAGTGATTAATATGGTTTTGCAGGTAACTGTGTATGCCGTAAGTATAACCCTTTTCCTCGCGTATGTTCAGCATCAGCCTCGACCCGAAGAAACCGCCAAACACAGCGTTGAGCACCTGCGTTTTCTGGAAATCAGGATGGTGCCTGTTAGGAAATGGCCGGGCAATCCGGATTGATCCCTGGACACCGTTTTCATCGTTAATAATACGGACTTTCTTTTCAGCGGCAGCTACCAGCGACCGGTCAGGTGCAGTACGGTCGTTGTTCGGAAGGTCTCCAAAAAATTCGTTCAGCAACTGTTCCAGGTTCTGCGGCAACCTTCCGGCTGCAAACATTACCAGCTTGCCATCACGATAGTACTGCTGGTAAAACTCCACCAGTTCCTTCCGCTGCAGCGCGTCAAAATCTGCTTCGCTTGAATATTTACCGTAGGGATGTGCCTCGCCATACAGGTAGGCATCGATCAGCCTGCCCGCAACAAAATCACTTTTACGCAGGCTCATTTTCAAACGCTGCTTCATGCTTTGCCGGTAAATATCGATTTCTTCCTCCGGCAATTTTGAATCGGTGATCACATCGCGTAAAACCGGAAGCAGTTTGGCAATATGTTTACTGAGGGTATGGAGGGTGAGGGTTGCCGTCTCATTGTAACAGGCGCGGTTGAGGTA
>SDZZ01000149.1 GCA_004173255.1 Chitinophagaceae bacterium
GTGGATTTGCGACTTCCTGGTCAAGCAGCCGGATCGTTTTATCTGCAAATTCAGGTGAGTACTGGTTGAACTTCATAGGTCGTTTTTAATTGACGGAAAGGTTTACATCATTAAAACGCTGGGGGAGGGAAAACATCTAAAGCCAGTGGAAGTAAATATTAAAAAAAATAAACGAAAGGTAACTCCACAGGGTAATGAAAAGGATATGGATAAAAGTCTCAAATGCTTTTCCTTTCCACAGCTGCGAAGAGTAACCGATAAACTGTACAACCAGCCTGATGACCCAGAAAACGCCAAGGCCCAGACCGATCGCCTGGCCCAGCGTGGTGGCCATCAGGTCCCTCCCGAAAAAAAATGCCAGCAAACCCATGAGGAATAAGGTGAGCGCAATAAAAAACGTGTGGACCTGCACCATCTGCCGGTTGACAAGCGAGAGCCGCTGCAGCTCCTGCTTCCATTCAAAATATCGGGGAAAGAACAGGTGTACGAGCGCCAGGCATATCAGTATAATGCCGGCAATTTTAAGCTGGATTTCCATTTGGCTGCAGTACAAATTTTCTGATAAATGGATTTAGTGATACTTCTGATTCGACCGTGAAGCCCGCCTGACGGAAGGTCGACATCCACTGTTTCCTCTTATGGAAATGAAAGAAGCCAACGTTATACGCAAGGAAATTGGAAAAGTCGCGTAGGTGCTCTATCACTACCACACGACCGGCAATATCCAGCGTTCGCCTGACTTCGCCGAAAAAAACAATCCTTTCTTCAGTGTTCCGGATTTCATGTGCGGCAAAGACCAGGAACACATACCGGGCAGATCTTTCAACGCATGGCAGTTTATCCGTGCTAACCTGGATAGTACCCGGGTGCGCCGGGTACATGCGTCTGGCCCGGCGAACAGACGCTTCTGTATGGACAATGGGATTGTAAAAATCATAAACCTTCAGGACGGCACCCGGAAATTTCTGGTGAAGAACATGACTGAATTCATCAAACCCCGAATGGATATTCACTATCATTTTTCCTGTGAGATCGGGTAGAACGTCGAGCCACTGAAAAGAATAAAGACCTGAAATGTCATACACATACCAGGACACAAGCAGCGAAGAAAAGACCGGAATGAATACAAGGAATGCGGCAATTGCTGTAAGATGTCGGAAGGTACCGGTCGAAAAAAATAAGAGGGAAAAAAGTAGAAGGAACACGATTGCCGACAACAGATATAATGGCCAGTTGAACCTGACTATATTCATCACACCCTGGAATGGTTTACGCTGCCTTACCATTTCTCCACCACCCCCTTTTTCCAATGGTATGGAACCCCTTCAACAATAAATGCATTGGCTGGCTTTGTGGGGGGGAACGAAGGCTCCATGAAAAAGGGAATGTGCGCCTGAAGCAAGGCAACGGGTTTCGGAAGCCAGTTGGACCTTACACCCTCAACAACTACCACGTCACTGCCAGATATACTAAATGTGAATGGCATCGGCCCCGAAAACCTCCGCGCTTCTTTCCAATCGTTAAACGGCGACCCTGCCGGTAATGCAGGGCTTGGTAATGAAAGGTCAACTACCACGGAGAGGCCATCGGTGACAGAGTTGATGGAAAGTGTTCCGGCATCTCGCACAAAACAGAGCGACGAGCGGGAATATCTGTAGTGTGTAAAAAGATTGCCAAACACCTGCATCTTCCTGCTGTCTGTTTGCGAACCGAGAATATAAAGTCCCCGCAACCGACGACCAGCCTTGTTGGTATATCGAACGTATACACGATACCCGGCAAGCAAAAAATCATTTCCAGTCCATACAGGAAACCCCGAAGCCCGGAGATTCCTTGTCTCTACAAATGCAGCCGCTACAAATCCCCACTCGCCATGCAGCAGGTCAGGTTCCAGTGGAGATGGGACTAACTCATTTACCAGTGAAACGGGCACTGCGTACGTTAGTACCAGGGACTGTGTAAAGAAAGCCTTCACAGCAAAGGGATGATTGCGGAGACTGTCGATCATTTGCCTGCTTCGCTTTGTGGGTATATTATTGTTTTGTCGGGACGCATCACAAATTCGTTGTACAGGATCACAGCTGCCAGCAGGATGGCGAATAAAAAATTCCAGCGTCCCCAGAGCAGTAAGTCCGGCACAAAAATAATTTCAATGATATTCATCAGGATAATGAGGACAACCTGGAAGATGGCCGCCGTGCGGCGCCATACGCCACTTACAATCCAGATCGCAACCAGCGTTTCGCCGATGCCGATGAACCGGGTGAGGGATGGAGCATCCAGCCTGCCAGTTATGCCGGCAACAATTTCCTGGTGACGGGGAACCATCATCAGAACTTTGCAGAACAGGCCATTGATCAGCCATACTGAGGCGATAAGTCCAAGCAGGATCCCATAGGCCACTTCCCTCCTTTGCACAACGGCTTGTTTCTCCATAATATAAAGATGAAAGTAACGGGAAAAACCGGAAAAAAGTAAAGCCGCCCAAGAGGCGGCTTTCAAATTACCTGGACGGAACCCGTTTCGCTATTCAGCCGAAAACCGGAAAATCGTTTTGCTGTAAAAATGTTCACCAGCCTTGAGCTCGGTGGAGGGGAAATGGGAATGGTTGGGCGAATCGGGGAAATGCTGGGTTTCCAGGCAAAAGCCCGATCGTTTGTTGTACACCACTTCTTTTTTACCCCGTATATTATTTAAAAAATTACCGGTATAAAAATGAACCGCGGGCTCGGTGGTAAACACATCGAGGCACCTGCCCGAAACGGGCTCGCGTACTACCACCGCATGTTTCAACGCATGTGAATGCTCGGTTTCCAGTACAAAACTGTGATCGTACCCGTTACTCAGCACCAGCTGTTCATTGTCGGTCAGCAAATCGCTGGCCACTTTCTTAAAATGGGTAAAATCGAACGGCGTATCGTGGACCTCGGCGAGTTCACCGGTTGGGACCTGCAGGCCGTTTACCGGCAGGTAATGGTCACTGAAAATGCGGAACTCGTGGTCATCGATATTTGTGGATGGGTCGCCCGACAAATTAAAATACGCATGCTGCGTCAGGTTGACGAGGGTGGTCTTATCCGAAATGCCCTTGTATTCAATCGTCCACTGATCGTTATCATCGAGGGTATAAATCACTTCGAGGCGGAATTCACCAGGGAAACCTTCTTCCAGGTCGGGACTTGTATACCGGAATACGATACCATTCCCGGTTTCATTGCTGAAAGCTGCCGCGTCAAAAATTTTTTTATTAAACCCTTCCACGCCTCCATGCTGGTGATACCCACCCTGCCGGGTGGAAATTTTATACGGATGGTCGTTGACGATCACCGTATCACCTGCAATGCGGTTGGCATAACGTCCAACAACGGTTCCGAAATAATAATCGTCACTGAGGTACTCCTGTACGTTATCGTACCCAAGCACTATATCGGCCAGGTTACCATCACGGTCGGCCACGTACAACGACAGCACTGCTGCGCCGCAATTGGAAAGGACAAGTTTTGTTCCCCGCGCATTCTCCAGGGTGAAAAGCTGAATGTCTGGGGTAAGGACGGCCTGCTCATCAGCAACTGATGACCGGCCGGCGGTGTTTAATTCCACGGCTCTTTATTTGAATTTCACTGACAGTTGGTTATGGAACTGCTTATTTAAAATGTAACCTTCAGGAATTTGGAATCAGGTTTTTCAGATTCCGGTATAATTCCCAGGGTCGCATAGCCTGTACTAAGGTGGATAAAGCAGAAACTGATGGCACCAACCGGCCCGTTAATAGCGGATTTTTTCACCGAGAACTCCATGTATTTTTTACCTGCATCTGGCTTGACAGGGCCGAAAGACATACCCGCATCAAAACCGATGGTTGGCGAAAAGCTGAAACCCGTGCCTACACCAGAGTGTGCGTAAAACGAACCCCAGCTGGGCAAACCCGGAGGGCCTTCCAGCAGGAAGTCGGCCCCTGCACCTGCAGGATACAGGTAGGTGGCAAAACCGGTAGCCGGGTTGTTATCTGAATCGATATACATATCGAACAGTTCAATATCCATGTCACTGGTTCCTTCCAGCAGGAAAAACACATCCTGCGCGCCGGCAAAAGTTTTCACTGCCCGGATAGTCCCCGCCACGCCATCACCATTCTGGTAAGCATACGGCACGTACTGCCAGTCGCTGAGATCATTGTCAATCTTGATATTTGGCCCGATGATCGACACGGTATCAGTGAAAGTGCTGGTTTCAGAACCGTTATCGGCCGTGAGGGTCACCAGGAAGTCGCCTTTCGATGTAAAGATGTGCTGCGGTGCACGCGCAGTGGATGTTTCGCCACTTCCGTCACCAAAGTCCCACGAATAGGTTTTCGCATTGGTCGAAAAGTTCGTGAAGTTAACCTTGTAACCATCGGCTACATAGCTGAACACTGATTTGAGACCGCTGCCACCGTCATCCTTTTTACAGGAAGTGAACACAAGGGTGAGCATAAGCATACAAAACAAACAAAGGAAGTTCCTTTTCATGATTTTATATTTAGTTAGTTAGTTGAATTGGTTATCGGATGATTATCTGGTGTTGAAGATTGTTGATGCCTCCGTGTTCCTCGACCCACGCGTCCCTGTTGCCCAGACGGATGGCGTATTCGGTGCGGTCCTTCAGTGATGCTGCATTGTCGGCAATACGCAGGTACATGGCATAAGTTCCCGCAGGTACACCCGCCAGTGACGGGCTTTCATCGATGGTAACTGTCAGCAAAGGCTGCACCTTCCGCAGGTCGGCCTGCAGGGCAAGATCATAATACGTACCGGTAGCCGTATTCTTCAGCACCACCGAAACGTTCTTCCTGCTATACAGCGGTGCATATCCCTTGTTGGTGATGGACAATTTAACCGGAAGGCTGCTATTCACCACTGCATCATCGGGAAAAATACCCTCCACTGCGGCGAGCCTGTAACCGAGGTTGGACTGGAACTCATCAAAACAACCACTCACCCTCCACCCGGAAATGGTTTGCGGATAGTAGTCGAGATTAAGATAGGTCCATTTGAGGTATTTCATTTCATTGCGGCCTTCGAGACAATTGGGACTGTACACACCCGTAGGCGGACAGGTTTCACCACCCGTTGGCACAAACGAAGCTTCATCGCTGACGAACTTTTTCTCCACCGGCACATTGGTATACGTTCCATAATCGGTGCCCCCGGTCAGGAAGCAATCGTTATGATGCCCTACCCTGGCGCGTTCATCGGCCGTGTAAGCTATGGCCGATGTAACCGGGTTGGTGGTTCCGAATATAGCCTGTTTATATAAAGGTGTGCGAACCTGTACCATCAGCTCAACCGGCAATGCGGAGAGCAGCTTGGTAAGCACTGCCCGCTGGTTGTCGAGAGTGGCAAGCCCGTTGCTCGATGTATGCCACTCGCCATAGGCACCAATAAACCCTGCCTGTACAAATGCGATAACATCCTTATTAGCCTCAAAAAATGGCTTCAGCTGGTCGATGTGCTGGTTAACGATTGCGAGCGGCGCATCGGTACCGGCCATATCATCGGTGTAGCCAAAACGGAGGATGGCTTTGAGTCCGGCAATCCGGATCTTATCCATATCCGCCTGGAATACCGCCAGTTCATCGGCACTGATCGCTTTATCCTTGAATGCGTCGAGGTAAAAGAACCGCAGCACAAGCGAAATATTGGTACTCCGGAAACTGTTGAGCTGGCTCTGGATCAGCCCGGCCTCGCCCGATTTGCGGATCATGGTTTTATAAAAGCCACGTTCCGGATTGGGGAAGGGTGTACCGAATGATTCATACAGGATGCCTTTCTCTTCAACCGGCGCTTCGGTCTTGCTTTTCTTGCAGCCCAGCATGCCTGTTACCAGTAATACTGCGCCAATGATCCTGCTGATGTTGTTCATGTTCATAATTCAGTATTTGTCAAACGCACTATGATCAGTTATATCCGGGGTTCTGGATAAACACCCCTTTACCTTCTGCCACGGCAGTGAGGGAGAACGGATAGACCACTTTATTGGGGCCCGTGAATGTTGACCCGTGTACTTCCTGGGCACGGCTCACGAATTTGCCATGACGGATCAGGTCAGCACGGTACTGGCCGTTCTCGCACCAGAACTCGTGACTTCTTTCCAGTAAAATAAGATCGTTGAATGAATCCAGTGAGCTGTAGTTGGCCAGCAATTTTGCCGGCAGGCCTGCCCTTGCGCGAACCACATTCACCAGGTCCATTGCTTCCTGCGTTGGTGCACCTGCATTGGCAATACCCTCTGCCTTTGAAAGAAGGATATCGGCGTAGCGGTACATAACGATATCAACGGTTGTGAGGCCTGATGTACGTTCGGCATCCTGCGCAATCTTGAGCGGAATAGGACCCCAGTCGAGGTACGCGCCCGGGCTTGAACGGTTATAGGTGATACCATCAGTGCCCGTGTATTCCGTAATCAGCATTTCCTTTCTTTTATCGGCCGCTTCAAAGCGGTCGTAGAACCACCAGGTGCTGCTGATGGTACCATATCCGCCTTTCGGTGCAAAATTCGATGGCAATACCATCAGCTGCCACTGGTTTTCGCTGGTACCGGCATAATCGCATGGGATGGCCCAGATTACTTCACCGCTTGCCTTGGCTCCTTCGAGATCCCACATGGCTTTATAGTCAGCATCAAGTTTGAAATAGTTGAAGGCGATCACCTCATTTGATAGTGTAACCACTTTCGCCCAGTTCTTTTCATGCAGGTTGAGACGGATATTGATCATGATAGCCAGTGCCTTGCTGAAGCGGCCATAGGCTGCATTGGCAGGATCGGGTAGGTCTGCAGCGGCTGCTTCGCAGTCGGCCGTAATGTAGTCCACCATTTCCTGGTTGGTCAATCGTGCCAGTGGTGCTTCCTGTAATGGATTCTTCAGCAGTTCAAGCGGTGCGATTACGATAGGGCCATACAGGTCAAACAAGGTATACGCCATCAATGCCCTGGCGCAACGCACTTCGGCGATTGATTTTTTCTTGAGTTCATCGCTCACGGTCGAGTTCTGGATCAGGTCAATTGTTTGGGTCATACGGCTGATCTTGTTGTAGAACACATCGTAATAACGTGTGAACGCGGGATCATCCGACCGGAAATTGTGCAGGCTTGCGCTGCCCTGCGGGCCGTACTTGCCATGCAGGATCTCAGTAGTCGCGTCAGCCACAAACATCACCCCGTTTTCGGAGGTGGAAAAAATACCGTCACCGTAAGCTCCACGCAGTGGATAGTAACAGGCATTCACCATGGCCTCCAGATCGGAGGCTGATCTTGGGAAAATGTTCGGGTTGATTTCCGAGTAATCCTTTGGTACCAGGTCGCTGGTCTTGGTACAGCTGTTGAGCAGGGCCAGCAGCGGGATGATCAGGAATATTTTAGATGCTTTCATCGTTGCAGTTTTTAATTTCTTTTAAAATGACAGGTTCAGTCCAAGTGTAAACGTCCTGAGGTATGGATAGGCTGCGGTGTACGAGTCTGTTTCCGGATCCACCCCATCATATGGCGTAATCACGAACAGGTTCTGCGCATCGAAGTGAACCCTGGCAGAGGTGAACACCTTGCTGATAAATTTCTGTGGCAGGTTATATCCGAGTGATACGTTTTGCAGGCGGATAAACCAGGCGTCCTGCAGGAAGAAATCACCTACTCCGTATGGAGAGTAACCCCAGAATGAACTTGGCTGTTTGTTGGTCGGGTTGGTTGGGGTCCAGCGGTTGAGCACAGAACGAAGGGCATTGTAGCCGTTCGTATATACCCCGTCCGCAGCAATACCATAGCTGGTAAAGTTTGGATCAGCCAGCTGTCGGCCGAACAGCGCATTGAAATCAAAATTGAGTGAGAAATTTTTGTACGTGAACAGGTTGGTGATACCGGCCATCAGGCTGGGGTCAGTAGTTCCCATCAACCGCGTATCAGCCTGGTCGATGATACCATCCGGTGCGCCGGTGCGAAGGAAACGGCCGCGTGAATCTACCGCAGGGTTGCCGGAACCATCGCGCTGGAATCCGTCTACATCCCTGATCTTGATCTGTCCGGGGATCAGCAATGGTTGTGCATCCGGAACTTTTTCACCGATCTGGAGAATACCGTCAGAGATGGTGGAGAAACGAGCACGGATAGGGTCATTGTCGCTTTCGAACACGGCAGGTTTCCAGTCGGGCGAACGCTCCTTCCAGGTGTCCTTGTATTTGGCAGCCACAAAGCTGGTCCTCCAGCTGAAGTCGCGGGTCTGAATATTACGCGTGTTGATGGTAACTTCAAAACCACGGCTGCGGGTTTTACCAATATTGGCAATGATTGTATTTACTTCCTGGTACGAGTTCAGCACTTTTGTATCGAGCAGGTCGGAAATCACTTTGGAATACAGTTCGATTGAGCCATCTACTTTACCGTTGTACAGGGAGAAGTCAAGACCCAGGTTGGCACCAGTAGTGGTTTCCCATTTGAGGTCGGGGTTTTCGAGACGTGAAAGGGATACGCCGATAAGACGGGTGTCTTCGCCTGAAAGCCATGCCGGGTAGGCACTATAGGCTGCAAAGGCGTTACTGTTGATCTGTGCGTTACCGGTTTGGCCGTAGCTGAAACGGAGCTTCAGTTGGGAAACAGTGCTTTTCAGTCCGCCGAAAAATTCCTCTTCCGCAATATTCCATCCGATGGCTGCTGACGGGAACGTACCCCATTTGTTATTCGCTGCAAACACACTCGCACCATCGGTACGCACTGTGGCAGCCAGCAGGTATTTACCTTTATAGCTGTAGTTGAAGCGGCCGAAATAGGAAGCGATCAGGTTTTTTGATCCGGCAGATGTTGCGGGGATCTGTACGCTTCCCGCACCAAGGTTATTCCAGAGGAAGGCGTCGGTGATAAAACCATTGGCGCCTTCGCTGTTGAATTTATTGTTGAATTTCTGCTGGGACACGCCACCCAGTATTTCAAAACGGTGGTCGTTGTTCAGCGTGGTGGAATAGGTGGCGGTGGCTTCGGTGAGGTAATCATCATTTTCCGTATTGGAAATGAATGCGCGACCACCTTCAATAGCCCCGTTGAGTGTAGTGGTCGGCACATAGCTGTTACGCTTTGTGATACCACGGTCGATACCCGCCTTCAGGCGGATCAGCAGTCCTTTCACGGGTGTGATATCCACGAACACGTTACCAAGCGTCCTTTCAAGGCGGCTTTTGTCGGTAATGGTCAGCAGCGAGAAAGGATTCGGCTGTACGGCAAGCTGCGGGTTGATGGGATAGTTGCCATCTTCATCCACTGCCTGGATATGCGGACCTTGCTGGATAGCTGCGCGGATGATACCGGAGTTTTCGTATTGCTGCCCGCCAAGTTGTGTATTGTCATTATCAATCCGGCTGGAAGTCAGGTTGATTCCGAGTTTCACAAAACGGTTCACTTCCTGGTCAATGTTGGCGCGGAAGGAGTATCTGCGGAAGTTTGAATTTTTCACGATACCGTTCTGGTCGTAGAAGTTACCGGAAACAAGGTATTTGGTGAGTTTGTTACCCCCTGAAAGCGAAAGGTTATGCGC
>SDZZ01000150.1 GCA_004173255.1 Chitinophagaceae bacterium
AATGGCCGGAGGTGGTTTTTTTCGGTGTAATCCACATCCGGTTCACCAAGACTGCTGATCGATGCGCCGTCGATCAGTTGTTTGATCACTTTCCCCATTACTGAAACGCAGTGGGTGGTATTTTTGATGGCGGTTTTATCGAGCGGGATGCCGATCAGCATTTCCGGTTTTTCTTCCAGGATCATATTGAGGAGACCGTTGTCCGCACAAAGGATATACTGGTTACGATGGAAGGCCAGTAACAGTTGCTCCGGTTTCTTTTCAAAAAGGTTGACCAGGATGATATGGTAGCTGAACTCCGGAAAATTGCGGAATGCACTGCGGCAGATGTAGGCCGCCTGTGGATAGTTGAATGGTGAAATGGTATGCGTGATGTCGATCAGCGAAAATTCGGGATCCACGCGCAACAGCTGCGCCTTGATCGCTGAGACCAGGTAGTCCTGATGGCCAATGTCGGATGTCAGCGTGATGAATGGCATTTAGTTGATCGTCATTTTATGGGGTACGGAAGGGTCGTTATTTCACCAGTTCGCCATTTTTGAAATAGAAGCGGTGGGTGAACCAGTCGGCCAGTTTAGGAAAGAATTTGTTCAGGAACACCGTTTCTTTCCCCTGGAAAGTGAGCACCAGCGTTCGTTTCTTTTTGCTGATCGCTTTCAGGATATGGCCCGATACTTCTTCTGCGCTCATCATTTTGCCTTCATCCATATTGGTTTCGCCATGCGACTGCGCATCTTTGTCCAGTGCAGCTGTGCGGATGTTGGATGTGGTAAACCCGGGACACACCCACATTACATGGACCTTCGAATCCATCAGTTCGGTTTTGATAGCTTCCAGCCATCCCTGCAACGCATACTTGCTGGCAGAGTAGGCACTGCGGCCGGGCAACCCGCGGTAACCCGCTATGGATGATACACCCACAATAGTTCCCTTGTTTTCAATGATCGATTCCAGTGCATACTTGGTGCAATACACTGCACCAAAAAAGTTGATGTCCATCACCCGGCGGATCACTTCAGTGGAGGCGTCTTTTAAAAGGGCCCTCATGGAAATACCGGCATTGTTGATCAGGATATCCACTTTGCCAAAGTTCCTGATGGTGGATTCAATCAGGCGGCGGGCCTCATTTTCGTTGCTGACGTCGGCCACCATGGTATGCAGGTGGTAGGAAGGGTAGGTGGCCTGTAACCGGTACAGTTTGTCGTGGTCACGCCCGCAGGTAGCTACTTTCGCGCCTGCCTGGAGGAGGTCATCCACCAATGCTTTCCCGATGCCATCCGTACCGCCCGTGACTACTACCACTTTATCTTTGAAATAAGCCGACATATGTATTTACCCTTTGCTGCAAACCTACTTCAAAAAAGGGGCATTAAACAATTTCAGGCTGAGGGGCAAAGGATCAATTTACCTGTCAAAAAAAACCCCGGAATAATTCAAGAATTTTTTGGAGTGAAAGGTCAGCCACCGTATTTTTGCAGCCCCGTTCCAAACAAGGGTACGGCGTTCGGTTGATCTTGTAGCTCAGTTGGTAGAGCACATCACTTTTAATGATGGGGTCCTGGGTTCGAGTCCCAGCGGGATCACGGTTAGGGAATACTTCACAGTATTCCCTTTTTTTATTCTTACAGCACTTTACAGCAATCGATTCTTATTCAGATTCCTGGAACAACGACTCTTCAATTTCACAAAAAGCAACTATGGTCAGATCAGCTTGTTTTCCTGGGCGACTTTTAGCAACAGTTGCGTGGTGCTTACACTGAGTTTCTGCATCAGGTTTTTCCGGTGGGTTTCAATGGTGTAATGGCTCAGGAAGAGTTTTGCCGCTATCTGTGGCCCATTGAGGCCTTCATGTAACAGTTGCAGGATTTCCTTCTCCCGCCGGGTGAGCACCGGCGTATTTTCCATCGCGTCCGTGACGGACCGGTATTGCTCCAGCAGTTTCTGGTTGGCAGCTTTACTCAGGAAGATCCGATCATTCATCACTTCCTCAATGGCAAGCAGCAATTCATCACGCTCCATATTTTTCAGCAGATAACCATTCCCGCCCCTGGCAAGGAACTGGGAGATGATGCCAGCTTCATTGGTGGATGTGAGTCCGATAATGCGGGTCTTTTTATTCTGTTTGCGGATGAGGGAGCAGAGTTCAAGTCCGTCAATATCGGGGAGACTGATGTCAAGCAGTATAACTGACGGATCCTGCTCTTTTAAACATTCAAGCGCTTCCCCGGCAGTCTTGCAGCTTCCGATGATATGCAGCGTATCCACGTCCTTGATCATGGTAGCGATACCATTGGCAACAAGGGGGTGGTCATCTATAATCAGGATTGTGATCATGCAGTTAAAGTGAAAATACAAAACGAATGAGAAATTCCCTGATTATTATTCGTTGACCAGGAAGACCATCATGACTGTGGTACCAATCTCCTTTTCAGAGTCGATAGACAAGGTGCCATTAAGGTAGTTGACGCGGCTTTTGACCGATTCAAGACCCATCTGCGTTTTGCTTCCGCTGTTCACTGTATCGAACCCCCGGCCATTGTCCTCCACCGTCACATTAAGGTGATTGCCTTCGCGGTTAAACTGGACAATGGCCTCGGTAGCCTGTGCATGTTTGATAATATTATTCAGCAGCTCCTGGATGATGCGATATAACATGATCTCGGATGAGGGATTGAGCCTGGTATCCATCCCGTAAGACTGCATCGTTGCCGTAAGCAGCTTGCCGGCACTGATACTGTTGCAGAGTTCCTGCACCGCAGGCACCAGTCCGATCCTGATCAATACTTCGGGCATCATGTTATGTGCAATGCGCCGTACTTCTTCGGCCGCGGTGTTGACCATATCATAACTGGTATTAAACAACGGGTAATTTTTTAGTTCCTGGTTTTCATGCTGCAGTGTACTGAAATTCATGCGTATGGTAGAAAACAACCCTCCCAGTCCATCGTGCAGATCCTTGGCAATCCGCGTCCGCTCCGTTTCCTGTCCATTAATCATCGACTGCAGGGAAACCACCTGTTGTTGTCTTTCCAGGAACCTGATCTGTTCCCCCTGAAGCAACTGCTCTTTTTCGGCAATGATCTTTTTTTGCCTGGTACTGCGGTATAATAACGTCAGCACCAGAAGCAGACAGGCTGCAGCAATTCCTCCGACAAATAACATACGGTTTCTTTTTACAATCGTTAATTCTTTTTCGGCTCCTGCAAGTTGTAACTCGGTGATTTCCTTTTCACGAAGCTGGTTCTGGTAGCGTGCTTCCAGGAAATTTATTTCTTTGGATTTTTCTGTGTCATAAATCTCAGTTTTTAGTCCGACCGCCTTTTTCAAATAAACATTTGCCTCTGCAGTATTACCTGCAGCGAGATATGCATCAGCAAGTGACTGGACAATTTTAAGTTGCAGGTTTTTGAGGTTGCCGCTTACACTTGAATCATACGCAGGTTGCAGGTAACTGATAGCCTGTGTTGGGTTTTTATCTTCCAGGTATGTTTTGCCGATGTTATACATGCTTTCGGTGATCTCATTTCCGCTTCCAAGTTCCTTTGCTGTAGCCAGCGCTGCCTGGTGATAGCCAATGGCTGCCGCATAGTTTTTATCGTATGTCGCCGCATAATTGCCACTCAGCCTGGAGAGCATGAGGGAATAATCTTTTTTCTGGAAATCACTCAGGTCAAACTCACGCAGGCCATCTTCCAGTTTAACCAGCAACTGTTTGGCGCTTTTTGCACTGTCAGCTGCGAGGTAGTTCTCATGATACTCATAATAATATTCCATTTTTAACCGGCTGCTGAGCTTTTCAAAGAAAGGACTGGTGCGGCCCAGGTACTCCAATGCCCTGGCCGGTATTTTAAGCTGACGGTAATCGCTCGCGATATTCAGGTAAATGATGCCCAGGTTTTCAAAGTTGCCAGGCGTAGTTCTTTCCGCGATCTCCAGCGCTTTAAGCCGGTTGCCAAGTGAATTATTGAAGTCACCGTTATAGTTATAAATACCTCCAAGGTTATTATAGGCCATCATCAGGGACCGGTTTTTCAGACTATCATTTTTCAACTGGGGTGCGAGGGCCAGCATTTCATTGTAGGCCGTCAGGCTTTTACCCCATTCATTCTTACTGCGGTAATAGTTACCGGATGTGAGCAAAACCTGGATCTGGCCAGGGAGGTAGTTATTGCTGATGGAGAGAGCGCGGGCATCTTCCAGCGTTTTCAATCCTTCCGGGCCTTTCATTTTGTGTTTCACCTGGTAGTTGGCCAGGACGAGCATCGCGTCTATCCGAATTGTATCAGGCATTCCGGAGCTGATGATTTTCAGCAGGCTGTCTTCATTCACCTTCTGTGCGGTCAGGACAGCTGGAAAAAGGATCAGGAGCAGGGGAACTGTTGCAAAAACGCGGAGATATCTCATCTGGTAAATTTAAACGTGTAAAACTATTGGTGCCCGGATTAATGCCATCTGCCTGCTTTCAGGTATTTATCTGCACTAAATATACCTCGGGTTGGCGATAGATGAGATTGGTGGAATGACTGACTTTTACCTTACCCAAACTAACATGATCATGAAAAAGTTAATCGTCCTCCTGCTGGTAGTCTTAACCGGGTTTGTAGCAATGGCCCAGACAGGCGGTGGCGCTGCATTCTACTATTTCGGTAACCGGAAGATACAACTACAGGAAAGTAATGACCGCATCTACCTGCGGATGCCGGCCGGACAAAAAGAGGAGGATACCAGGACACTGCTGCGCAATAACCTCCAGCTCGGTGAAAAGTCCGTGTCATTTGCAGGAGACGAGCGTTTTGTAGTCATCCAGCTGAGTGCTGAAAACAAGCTGAACCGCAAAACCGACGTGATCAGTTTCCTGGAAAAAAGGACAAAGGCTTTGCTGGTCCGCCCGGCACTTCGCGCTCCTGATGGCAAGGAAGTTACTGTCGATGAAGGCTTTTATGTGAAGCTTAAACCAGGCGTGGCAATTGCCCGTTTGCGGGATTTGGTTGTATCGATGAACTGTGAAATTGATAAGACCTATAAATATGACAATAATACTTTTCTCCTGAAAGCTACGTCCGTCAATGGTTTCGACGGACTAAAAATGGCGAACCGGTTTTATGAAAGTGGCTTGTTTGAATATGCAGAACCGGATTTCAGGGGGTATGACCTCTTACATGAAGTACCACCCAATGATCCGATGTATAACCTGCAATGGGAACACGTAAACGACGGATCTGCGGCGCAGTTTAGCGGTACCGCAGGTCTCGACCTGGATGTTGATGAAGCCTGGGCAGTGACCATGGGTAGTCCATCCATCCGCATCGCTGTGCTTGATGAGGGAGTCCAGCGAACCCATCCTGATCTTATAAACAATATTACGGCTGCCGGCTTCGGACTGGTTGCAGGTAATGCCACCACCGGTAACATCCTGTCAACGACCCGGTCACACGGAACAGCCTGTGCCGGTATCATTGCCGCGGAAGCAAATAATGGAATCGGTGTGGCCGGAATCGCGCCGCTTTGTAAAATCATCCCGGTCAATATAACCACCAATACTACCGGCACTTTCGGGACATATACGCAAATCTCCCAGGCAATTGACTGGGCATGGAATGAAGGTGCCGCGGATGTGCTCTCCAATTCATGGGGTGGTGGTGTGGCGTCTTCCCTGCTGCAGGATGCCATTCGCAGGGCTACCACACTGGGGCGCGGGGGAAAAGGCGCAATTGTGTTAGCCTCTTCGGGCAACAATGATGCGGGTCTGGCATCACCCGCACTTTTTCCGGAAGTGATAGCAGTTGGTGCAACGAGTATGTGCGGGCAGCGTAAATCGCCAGCGTCCTGCGATGGTGAAAATTTCTGGGGCGGTAACTACGGTACCGGACTTGATGTATCAGCACCGGGTGTAAAAATTGCAACAACCCGCGTAACTGGTACAGGTACCACCTTTGCAGATTATAACCCCACATTTAACGGCACTTCTTCTGCATGCCCGGCCGCTGCCGGTGTTACTGCACTAATACTAAGCGTTAACAGTAACCTGAGCGAGGCCCAGGTGCGGGAGATACTCGAGCGTTCTGCTACCAAGGCCGGACCTTACAGTTATGCCCGCGAGGAAAACCAGCCGAATGGCTCCTGGAGCAGTGAGCTGGGTTATGGCATGGTCAATGCAAAAAATGCCGTACTCGCTGCTTCGGCCCAGAGTGCATGTATTGTAACTCCAAGAGCAAATGGTCCTTTGCAGGTATGCAGTGGGAGTTCGGTTTCATTGAGTGTTGTGAGTCCGCTTAGTGGCGCAACCTATCAATGGCGCATGAATGGAACTGTTGTTGGTACAGGTACCGGTTTCACAGCATCACAAACCGGAAATTACGATGTGATATTAAACAGCCAGTCTGGTTGCAGGGATACTTCTTATCAATTGGCAGTGCTTGTATCAGCTGCCCAGGGTGCACTGGTTGCTGATGCAGGTAGGGATTCTGCAATTTGTGCAAACAGCCCGGTGATATTAGGTGGCGGGCCAGCTGGTTCTGGTGGTACAGCCATCTTGCAGCAGATGCGGGGCTTTGCCGTTGAAAACTATAATAACGAGTTGTTGCGTTTTAATCCGCTTCAGCCACTCGAACAATACCGCGTTATAAAATCTGATTTTAATCCCACGTTTTCTGGTTCAAACTTTCATTCCGGTGGGGCATCAACTCCTTACGGGTTATACCTGATCAATCGGGAAACTGCCATGTTTTCAAGGCTTGATACTGCCACCGGCCAGTTATTTAATATCGGTAGCGGTGGATGGGGATCCGTGTTGCCTAACGGAATGACCTATGATCCGGTAAGCGCCAGGATTTATGCGGTAGGTCACAATGGTGGTTCAAATATCCTGTATACGGTTAACCGGCTGACAGGTATTGCTACCAGTATCGGGACCATTACAGGCGTTACAGGTGCAGGTACGCTGGTGAGCCTGAGTTGTGACAACAGCGGACAGCTTTACGGGTTGGCTACTGCGACCGGAGCGGCCGCCAGTGCGATCACGTATAAGATCAATAAAACTACTGGTGTTGCTACTGTTCTCGGGCAAGCTGGTTTCCTTGCAAACTATGCACAGTCTGGCGACGTAGACCCCGTAACAGATATCCTATACCACTACGGTATTACCATGCCCCAGGGATCGGGTGCAACCTCAACTTTCAGCGGAAGGAGCCTGTGGACAATTGATAAAACCACCGGCGTCGCAACGTTGGTCGGAGCGATTGCCCGACCGTACAATGCACTGGATGGGATCACATTTGCCGGACCGGAATACCGGTACCAATGGAGTCCGTCAACCAACCTGAGTAATCCAAAAGATGCCAATCCGGTTTTCAGTTCCAGTGTGCCCGGTACGTATGTTTATACACTTACCGTTACTGATCTCTGTGGTAACACAAAGACAGACCAGGTAACCATCACGGTAAACGGGCCACCGGCGATACCCGTTATAACACCAGCCCAACCGGTGCTTTCGCATCGGAACGGATTCCGGGATACTCTTTCCGTTAGCCCTGATGCAACAGTGACTTATCAATGGCTCAGGGATAACCTTAACCAGGGTACTCCGTCGACAATACTGCCATTGTCCTCCGGGTTTTCACCATCGAGCGAGTTTACTGTGCGGGTAACCAGTAATCTTACAGGGTGCAGCAGCACCTCACTGCCGGTTCAGTTTGTTTACAGCGAGGGGGTTTTGATGAATACCAATGTTTCCCTGACCCCTTGTGATACATCTTTTTATGATGCCGGTGGCCCTCAAGGCATCACTGGCAATAATTTCACGCGGACATTTATTCCAGCCACAGCAGGCAGTAAAATGAAAGTGACTTTTTATGAGATGTTCCTTGGGCAGTTTGCCAGCTTGTTTGTTTATGATGGGCCAGACAGTAACTCGCCAAGAATTGAAGCACTGAGTTCGACCAGTAATGGAACAACTAAAATGGAATACATCGCATCCAACCCGGATGGGGTACTCACTATCAGATATAGCATTGGCAGTTCCCAGTCGGCCGGATGGCTGGGTGGACTTACCTGCGAACAAACGCTGCAATACCGAACCGTTGCTACGGGCGACTGGAATACGCTAAGCAGCTGGCAATCCAAGGGGGTAGGTGCACCAGAATCTGCATGGGCAGCGGCTTTCCGGGTTCCAACCAAAGGGGATGACGTTATTTCTATCCGTCATCAGGTGAACGTGCCACAGCACCTGCGGATCGACCAGCTCGTAATAGTCAATGGCGGACGCTTGTCTGTTTTACCAGGTGCCTCACTCAACACCTATAAAGTACAGCCCGGTCCCGAGATTGAAGTACTTGCAGGCGGAACGCTTGCAGTTGGCAGCAGTGTGCAGCTATTTGGGTCTGAATCAAAAATTGAAGTTAAGGGTGACCTGGTGAACGCAGGTGCGATTAATGTGAGTGAAGTAATGATGAACGGGGCAGTTGCGCAGACGTTAAGTAATCCTGGAACGTTGAGTGATATTGACCGACTTGTTATCAACAATGCCGCGGGAATCACCATACAGGGATTCCATGAAATAGGCCAGCTGGAGTTTGTAAACGGACTTGTGAATACATCAGCCGGTAACATGCTCGTTATTGATGGCACAACCGGAGCGGGCGAGACCCGCTACATCAACGGCCCAACACGTTTTGTTGCGGACGGTTATATGTCCGACCAGCTTATTCCTATCGGTCGCAGCGGAAGTTATCGTCCGATCCTGTTATCATCCAACGGATCCGACGGCGAAGGATCAGGCATCCTGCAGGCGGAAGTAGTCCATGGAAAGGCAACAACAAGGACGCTGCCTGGTACGCTTGTAAATACATCCCCGGTTCGTTACTATAAAGTAAATGTGATCGACAACGGCTCCAACATCCGCGACTTCCAGATCACTTTGCCTTATGGCAATGACGATGGAGTAACCAATCCTGCAATCCTTCGTATTGCCAAGGATAATGGAGCGGGTGCATGGATAGATCTTGGTGGATCTGCTACTGATCCCGCCCCGGGCACCATCAAAAGTGACATCTTTAATACGTTCAGTGATTTTGTCCTTGCCAATATTGATTTAAGTGTATTACCTGTAACGCTGGTGGACTTCCGTGGAAAGCTCGTTGGGTCTCAGGTGGGGCTTGACTGGGAAGTGACCGATGAAGTCCGGCTTGCCGGATACGGTGTTGAAAGAAGCAGTGACGGGATTGTGTTTACCGAGATCGGGTTTGTTCCTGCAATCAATTTATCACTTTACACACTGACCGACAAACCACCGGTTAACCAGCGTTTGCTGTATTATCGCCTCCGCATGGTTGATATCGATGGCCAGGTAAAATATAGCAAAGTGATTACGTTACAACCATCACTTACTACTGGTCCGGGACTTATCAGCCTGGCGCCAAATCCTTTTGCAGGCAGATTAAGCCTCCGTTACCGGGCAGCATCTGCTGAAAAAGTCAGTATTGAACTGATAGATGTCAGTGGC